>JAGOJA010000077.1 GCA_017995345.1 Flavobacterium sp. | reverse complement strand
CTCAGTCCAATTCCAAGTTTATTGTTGTTTTAGATGCAGGGCACGGAGGTAAAGATCCAGGTAATTCCAATCATGGTTTTGTTGAAAAAGCAATTGTACTCAAAACGACTTTAAAGTTAGAAAAATACCTCAAAAAAGACAATGACATTCAAGTTGTTCTTACAAGAAAATCAGATGTTTTTATAGAACTAAAGGATAGACCAAAAAAAGCAAACAGTATCGATGCTGATTTATTCGTTTCTATACATTGCAATTCGGTTAAAAATCCAGTTCCTTTTGGTTCAGAAACTTTTGTAATGGGTTTAGCTAGAAGCAAAGATAATTTAGAAATTGCTAAACAAGAAAATTCGGTAATTTTACTAGAAAAGGATTATAAGAAAACCTATAAAGGTTTTGATCCTAAGAATCCAGAGACTTTAATTGGATTGAAAATTCTACAAGAGGATTATTTAGATCGAAGCATAATTCTGGCTTCAAAAATTGAAAAAAAATTTAAAAACAAATTAAATCGGAAATCACGAGGAATAAAACAAACTCCTTTGTGGGTTTTAGACGCTGCTTATATGCCTAGCGTATTGGTTGAGTTGGGTTTTTTGTCTAATAAAAAAGAAGGACTTTATTTGAACTCAGATAATGGTCAAAATGAAATGGCCGAAGCCATAGCAACAGCAATTATCACTTACAAAAAAGAATATTTTACACGTAAAACCGCTGGAAATATTAAGGACAATTCAAAAGTAAAAGCAGCTGTAAAAGAAGCTAAAAGTAATTCGAAGCGTACTAAAGCTGAACCGTTTGCACAAAAAAATGCACTTAAGACAGAATCGGCTACTGTTGTTTTCAAAGTTCAATTTGCAGCAGGCAATAAAAATATTAAATTGATTTCATCTAATTTTAATGGATTAAAAAATGTAACCGTTAGGACAAATAATGGAACTTTTTTTAAATACGCATATGGCTCTACATCAGATTATAATATAGCAAAACAAGATTTAAAGGAGGTCAAATCCAAAGGATATTCCTCAGCGTACATAATAGCATTTAAGAACGGAAAAAGCGTAAGTGTTGAAGAAGCACTCAAAAAATAACTACAAGTCTAATATTTTATATTAAATTTGTAAAAAATACTTGAATTTTGAAAATAACAAGAGAAATTAAAACGGCTATTTTAGTAATAGCATCGATTTTATTATTTATTTGGGGTTATAGTTTTTTAAAAGGAAGAGACCTTTTTACGAATTACAAAACATTTTATGTAGAATATGAAAATGTTGAGGGCTTAGCTACATCAGCAGCTGTTACTCTAAATGGATTAGCCATTGGTAAAGTAAATTCAATTACTATAAATGAAAAAACAGGAAAATTATTGGTTGAATTACAATTGAAAACTGATTTTCCTTTTTCTAAGTCTAGTATGGCCACTATTTACGAACCTGGATTTATTGGTGGAAAACAAATTGCAATTTACCCAAACCTTGATGATGCTGAATTGGCTGTCGATGGTCAACAATTGTCGGGGAATATAAAATTAGGACTTACTGATAAAGTAGGTGATAAATTAGTTCCTTTGCAAGTAAAGCTCGAAAAATTATTAGGCAATACGGATACTTTAATATCTGGATTTAATAATATTCTGGATAAAAAAGGACAGGAAGACTTAAAACGCAGTCTGGCTGATTTGAGTAAAACAATCGAACAATTTCACAAAGCATCTTTGAGTGTTAATACATTATTGGATAGTAATAAAACGCAAATAAACGGTGTTGTTTCCAACTTTAATAAAATATCTGGTAATTTTTCTAAAATATCGGATTCATTAAACAAAGCAGATCTTGGCAAAACGGTTAAAAACCTAAACGCAACTTTGGCAAAAGTCGATGTTATTATGGCTGATTTACAATCGGGTAAAGGTTCTATGGGTAAATTATTGAAAGATGATGCCTTTTATGAGAATGTAAGAACTACCACAAAAGAACTAGAATTATTACTGCAAGACATAAGGCTTTATCCTACAAGATATGTTAATGTTTCTTTATTTGGAAAGAAAAATAAGCCTTATATTGCTCCCGTAAATGATTCTATAACTATTGAAAAAACGAGCAACCATGAGCTATTTAGATAATGTTTTATTTGCCATATTGTTGGTAATTGGTTTTGGTTATTTTTTTACTAACGTTAAAAAAATAATTAGAAATATTAATCTTGGAAACGATGTGAATCGTTCCGATAATCCAAAAGCACGATGGACCAATATGGCCATGATTGCTCTAGGACAATCTAAAATGGTAAAAAGACCTATTTCAGGAGTTCTTCATATTATAGTTTACGTAGGATTTGTAATTATAAACATAGAGTTCTTAGAAATTATAATCGACGGGCTTTTTGGGACACATCGTGTTTTTGCTTTTTTAGGGACTACCTATGATGTACTCATTGCTTCTTTTGAAATTCTGGCTCTTTTAGTTGTAATTGCAGTAGTTGTTTTTTGGATAAGAAGAAATATCGTCAAACTAAAGCGATTTGCTAATCCGGATTTGACTGGAGCACCTCATAACGATGCTAATTATATCTTGTATTTTGAGGTAGTTCTAATGACATTGTTCTTATTGATGAATGCTTCTGATTTGCATTTGCAAAATGTACCTGGAGGTTTCTCTCATTTTATTAAAGCGGGATCATTTCCTATAAGTCAATTTATCGAGCCAATATTTAACGGAATGTCTAACGAGTTAGTGATGATTCTTTTTAAAATATTCTGGTGGCTTCACATCGCAGGTATTTTGATTTTCATGAATTATTTGTATTTTTCTAAGCATTTACATATTCTGTTAGCATTTCCAAATACGTATTTTGCTAATCTAAATCCTCAAGGTCAACTTGATAATTTAGAATCAGTTACAAAAGAAGTCAAATTAATGATGGATCCTAATGCGGACCCTTTTGCAGCTGCACTTGTTGACGAAAATGCAGTGCCAGGTAAATTTGGAGCTAGTGATATTCAGGATTTAAACTGGGTTCAATTATTGAATGCCTACACTTGTACAGAATGTGGGCGTTGTACGTCATCATGCCCAGCAAATATAACAGGTAAAAAATTGTCTCCACGTAAAATCATGATGGATACAAGAGATAGGATGGAAGAAGTAGGAAGAAATATAGATGCCAATAAAGGTGTTTTTATTCCAGATAACAAAACCTTATTAAACGATTATATTACTGCCGAAGAGCTTTGGGCATGCACATCATGTAATGCATGTGTAGAAGAATGTCCAGTGAATATTAGTCCACTTTCAATTATTATGGATATGAGACGCTACTTAGTAATGGAACAAAGTGCTGCGCCAATGCCAATAAATGCTATGATGAGTAATATTGAAAATAATGGAGCACCGTGGCAATACAATCAACAAGATCGATTGAATTGGAAAAATGAATAATCGCAAAATTGTTTAATTATTTAATTGGTTATTTGTAGTGCTGAATGACCAATTTACAAAGTAAGAATTTGGGATTAACCAAATTAGCAAATAACTGAATCAATATAATATTATGTCAGAGAATTTAATAGTGCCAACTATGGCCGAAATGTTAGCTCAAGGGAAACAACCAGAAGTTTTGTTTTGGGTGGGTTGCGCAGGAAGTTTTGACGATAGAGCAAAGAAAATAACAAAAGCATTTGTACGCATTTTGAATCGTTCAAATGTTTCTTTTGCCGTTTTAGGTACTGAAGAAAGTTGTACTGGTGATCCTGCAAAAAGAGCTGGAAATGAGTTTTTGTTTCAAATGCAAGCCATGATGAATATTGAGGTTTTGAATGCATACGAAACAAAAAAAATTGTTACAGCTTGTCCACATTGTTTCAATACACTTAAAAACGAATACCCGGAATTAGGCGGAAAATATGAAGTTCTTCATCATACTGAGTTTTTGAAATCGTTATTAGATGATGGAAGATTGACTATTGAAGGAGGACAATTCAAAGGGAAACGAATTACTTTTCATGATCCTTGCTATTTAGGGAGAGCCAATAATGTGTATGAAGCTCCTAGAGATTTGATTGTTAAATTAGAAGCTGAATTAGTGGAAATGAAACGTTCTAGAGCTAACGGCTTGTGTTGTGGTGCTGGTGGTGCTCAAATGTTTAAAGACGCTGAACTTGGAAACAAAGAAATCAATGTAGAAAGAACAGAAGACGCACTCGAAACAAAACCAGAGATTATTGCTGCGGGTTGTCCTTTTTGTAATACGATGATGACGGATGGTATTAAAATCAAAGAAAAGGAAGGCGAAGTGAAAGTTATGGATATTGCGGAATTAATTGCAAATGCACAAGATTTGTAAAGCAATATCGAATAAAAATTAAAAAACACGAATTTTGGATTTACGATCTCAAAATTCACAATACACAATTAAGATGTTTGTTCCATTTGAAAATTTACCCGAAGAATCCAAAATCTGGATCTATCAATCCAATAGAAAATTTTCGGATGCCGAATTTTCTGAAATAGAAACAGCCTTGCAATCCTTTCTCGAAGGTTGGGCTGCGCATGGTACCAGTTTAGAATCAGCGTATCAGTTAAAATACAACCGATTTATAGTTATTGCCGTAAATCAGGATGTACAACCAACATCAGGTTGTTCTATTGATTCTTCTGTAGAATTTATTCAAAGTTTAGAAAAAAAATACGGTGTTGATTTATTAGATAAAATGAATGTCACTTTCAAACTTGGGGAGCATATTGCACACAAGCCTTTGATTGATTTCAAGAAAATGGTAAAAGACAAAGCAGTTACTGAAAACACAATCGTTTTCAATAATTTAGTTAATAATATAGAAGAGTTTAATGAATCTTGGGAAGTTCCAGCCATCGATAGTTGGCATAGTCGCTTCTTTTAAAAAAGTAAATCAATGAAAAAAATAGGCATCAAAATTGTGTTTTTTAATGTCTTATTTCTTTTTGTTGCTACTGCTTGTGTTGGAACAAAAATTAATAAGGAAAAAGTTCTTGTAACCAACATTCCGTCCAAAAAAGAAAATTTGGACAGTATAAAATATAGTAATCTCCCCACACTTTTTGATTTAGCTCCTGAAGGAAATAAATGGGTTGATAGTGTTTACAATACGTTGGCTTTAGAGGAAAAATTTGGGCAATTATTTATGGTTGCCGCTTATTCTAATAAAGATTTTGCACACTATAATGCCATTGACAAACTCATTCAGGAAAACAAAATTGGAGGATTAATTTTCTTTCAAGGTGGTCCAGTTCGTCAAGCTAAATTAACTAATCGATTTCAATCGAAATCAAAAATACCTTTGTTCATTGGTATTGATGCTGAATGGGGTTTAGGAATGCGACTTGATTCTACCTATCGCTATCCTTGGAATATGACACTTGGAGCCATCCAAGACATGAATTTATTGGAGAAAGTTGGTGTTCAAATGGGGGAACAAAGTAAACGATTGGGTTTGCAATTTAACTTTGCGCCAGTTCTTGACATCAATACAAATCCAAAAAATCCCATTATCGGTTTTCGCTCTTTTGGAGAAGATAAATTCAAAGTTACAGAACGTGCTATTGCTTTAATGAAAGGTTTTCAGAGTCAAGGTGTTTTTTCAACCGGAAAGCATTTTCCTGGTCATGGTGATACGGAGACTGACTCTCATAAAAGTTTACCAACTATACATTTTTCTAAAGAAAGGTTATCGGAGGTTGAGTTGTATCCCTATAGAAAAATGTTTCATGATGGACTTTCGTCGGTTATGGTGGCGCATTTAAAGGTTCCTAGTTTAGAACCAAGATCAAATTATCCATCGTCTATTTCTTATAATGTAGTGACGGATATTCTTCAAAAAGAATTGGGATTCAAAGGTCTTATTTTTACGGACGCTTTGAATATGAAAAGTGTAAGTAACTTTAAATTACCAAGTGAAATAAATTTTGAGGCTTTTATGGCTGGAAATGACGTGTTGTTGTTTCCTGCCGATATTCCATCAACAATTGAAAAATTCAAGCTTGCCTATTCTGCCAATTTGTTTTCTGAAGAAAGGTTGGCTTTCTCAGTAAAGAAAATATTGAAATTTAAATATAAAGCTGGCTTAAACTCGTATAAACCTATTGTAATTGATAATTTATATACCGATTTAAATTCATCTAAAAATGATGCTTTGCAGTATGAGTTGTATGAAAATGCAGTTACAGTTCTAAAAAACACCACTGCAATTTTGCCAATTAAAAATTTGGACAAACAAAAAATAGCCTATGTGAAAATAGGAGATGATAGCAACGATGCTTTTGTTTCGACTTTGAAAAAATATGCTGAAGTTACCGTCGTTGAAGATGCTAATTTGGACAGTTTGCAAGTGAAATTAAAACCGTTTACCACGGTAATTATTGGATATCACAAATCTGATGTAGCTTTTAAAGATGATGACTTAAAATCAAATGATTTATATAAAATTAATTTTTTAGCGAAAAACAACAATGTGATTCTGGATGTTTTTGCGAAACCCTATTCGTTATTACCCATCACAAACTTCGATGCTATTGAAGGTTTGGTAGTTTCCTATCAAAACAATGCGATTGCACAAATTGTTTCTGCCGAACTAATTTTTGGAGCAATTGAAGCCAAAGGAAAATTACCGGTTTCTATCCATACAAGTTTTAAAGTAAATGATGGTTTTTCAACTGAAAAATTAAGTCGATTGGGGTTCTCAAGCCCTGAAAATGTTGGGATGAATGCTGAAATTCTATCAAAAATTGATGGCATTGCTAACAAAGCAATTAATGGTAAAATGACACCCGGAATTCAGGTTTTGGTAGCTAGAAAAGGAAAAGTTATTTATCAGAAATCATTTGGATATCATACGTATGATAAAACGATTAAAGTTCAAAATTCAGATATTTATGATGTTGCCTCGTTGACCAAAATTATGGCTACGTTGCCCAATGTAATGGTGCAATATGATCATCAAAAAATAAATTTGGAAACTACTTTAGGAACAATGTTGCCCATTTTTAAAAATTCTAATAAAGCAACTATTAATTTTAAGGATTTATTATCTCATTATGCTGGACTTGCCGCTGGAATTCCATTTTATAAAGCGACAATGGATAAGTCAAGCTTTCCCTCTGAAGTCTATTTTAGAAAAATATCCGAAGAGCAGTTTTCTAAAAAAATGGCAGACAGTCTTTTTATAAGAAATGATTTTTGCGACACAATTATGAAAATGATTGTTAAAAGTAAAATTGCATTAAAAAAGGAATATAAGTACAGCGATCTTACTTTTATGATTTTGAAGGATTATTTAGAAAAAACAACAAGTAAAACGTTAGATGTCTTAATTCAAGAGAATTTTTACCGCTCTCTTGGGATGAATAATTCTAGCTTTAATCCATTAGAAAAATTTGATAAAAATAGAATTCCACCAACAGAAAACGATACGTATTTTCGTCGTCAACTTTTACAAGGATATGTAAATGATTTGTCTGCCGCTTTAGAAGGTGGTGTTTCTGGTCATGCAGGTGTTTTTTCGAATGCAATGGACGTGGCTAAAATAATGCAGCTATACTTGCAAAAAGGGAAGTACGGTGATCAGCAGTATTTTTCCGAAAAGACATTTGACGATTTTAATACCTGTTATTTTTGTGCAGCAGGAAATAGGAGAGGAGTAGGTTTTGACAAACCACAATTGGGTGCTGAAGGACCTACGTGTGGTTGTGCTTCGATGACAAGTTTTGGTCACACTGGTTATACCGGAACGATGGCTTGGGCTGATCCTGATGCGCAAATTGTCTATGTGTTTTTAAGCAATAGAACCTTTCCCATTGCAGGTACAAATAGATTATCTAAAGAAAATATCCGCGAAGATATCCAAAAGGTGATTTATGAAGCGATACAAAACTAGCATAACTTTGATGTAGTTATTAATACAATCCTAATTGATGAATAATAATATCGTTTTAAAAAAAGTCAGTTTATTTGTATTGTTTTTTTGCATGACTTTTGTAAATGCTCAAAATATAGATATAAATATTCTACGAGATATAAATGTAGGTAGAAATAGGAGCTTAGATCCTACTTTTAAATTGGTAACGAATACTGCGGTGCCTATCAGTATTGCAACTCCAATTATTATATATTCTGTTGGTTTAATACAGAAAGATAGTACGGTCAAGAAACAGGCGATTTTCATAGGTCAAACATTTTTAGTAAATGCATTTATTACTACTGCATTGAAACATACTATAAACCGGAAAAGGCCATTTGAAACCTATTCAGATATTGAGCAAGCAACGTCTTCTTTGGGTAAATCGTTTCCTTCGGGGCATACTTCTTTAGCATTTGCAACAGCAACATCATTGAGTGTTGCTTATCCTAAATGGTATGTTATTGCGCCGTCTTTTGTCTGGGCAGGTGCAGTGGGATATTCTCGAATGCATTTAGGGGTACATTATCCAAGTGATGTGTTTGCGGGAGCAATTATCGGCAGTGGTTCAGCTTATCTTAGCTATAAAGCAAATAAATGGATTAATAAAAAAAGATCTAGAAAGGACAAATAGCAATAACTAAAGGGCGCAATTAGTATTTATGAAAAAAAATTATTCATAAAATGAGAATGTTAAAGTATATTTCAAGACCCGTTTGGATACTATCATTAGTCAGTTTGTTTACTGATACGGCAAGCGAAATGCTTTATCCCATTATGCCTATTTACCTCAAGTCCATAGGATTTTCAATTGTATTAATTGGGATTTTAGAAGGATTTGCGGAGGCTCTAGCGGGTTTAAGTAAAGGTTATTTTGGTAAATTATCCGATAATTCAGGAAAGCGTGTTCCTTTTGTACAGCTTGGTTATAGCTTAAGTGCGATATCAAAACCAATGATGGCGCTATTTATTTTTCCTCTATGGATTTTCTTCGCAAGAACGATTGATCGTTTTGGAAAAGGAATTCGTACGGGTGCGCGAGATGCTATATTGTCGGATGCGGCTACACCTGAAACCAAAGGGAAAATTTTTGGCTTTCATAGAGGAATGGATACTTTTGGGGCTGTTTTAGGCCCTGTGATTGCACTCCTATATTTATATTATTATCCGCAACAATACCAAACCCTTTTTTATGTGGCATTTCTTCCGGGTTTACTTGCTGTTTTTGCTTCATTTTTGCTAAAAGATAAATCTAATAGCGAACCAATTGATAAAAAAACGCCTTCATTTTTCTCTTTTTTAAACTATTGGAAAACGAGTCCGATCGAATATAAAAAAACAGTAATTGGATTATTGGCGTTTGCAGTATTTAATAGTTCTGATGTTTTTTTATTATTAAAAGCGAAACAAGCTGGGCTTAATGATACTTATGTAATTGGAATCTATATCTTTTATAATTTAGTTTATGCCATTGCTGCTTTGCCAATAGGAATTTTAGCGGATAAAATAGGTTTAAAAAAGATGTTTATATTTGGACTTTCTTTATTTGCAATAGTCTATTTTGGAATGGCTTTTAGTGAAAATAGTTATTTGATTGCATTGTTCTTTTTTGTCTATGGCGTTTATGCTGCCGCAACCGAAGGCGTGTCAAAAGCGTGGATTAGCAATATTTGTGATAAAAAAGATACTGCTACGGCTATAGGAACTTATTCAGGGTTTCAAAGTATATCTGCCTTGATGGCAAGTTCTTTTGCAGGATTAATTTGGTATCAATTTGGTGCTTCTGCAACATTTATTACCACAGGAATAGGAACAATTTTGGTTATTATTTACTTTTCTTTCTTTATGAAAGATAAAATTATTAAAAATGACACACCTACATAAAAAGGAAACGCATGCCAAAGAAGTGTGCTCCACTTCAAATCAAAGAACAACTCATAAAAATACAAATGCTGTTAAAGATTGTTGTTCCGCAGATAGTGATGCAGAAGATCATTCTGGACAGGATAACGATCACAACCATGACCATGGAGACACTAATGAAAGTGTATTTGGAATGTTTTTGCCTGCTATAATTAGTTTTGTACTATTAGCAATTGCTTTGTTGTTTGATAATTTCCTTCCGCAATCTTGGTTCAACGGTTGGATTCGAATTGTATGGTACGTTGTTGCCTATGTTCCTGTGGGTTTCCCAGTTTTGAAAGATGCTTTTCAAAGTATCAAAAAAGGAGGTATTTTTTCCGAGTTTTTTTTAATGGGTATTGCTACAATTGGTGCTTTTGGAATTGGTCAATACGCTGAGGGAGTTACCGTGATGCTGTTTTACGCTATTGGAGAACTGTTTCAAATGATGGCTGTAAAGAAAGCAAAATCTAATATCAAATCACTATTGGATCAAAGGCCTGACGTAGCAAATGTTGTCGATGGTCGACATGTGATTGAGACAAAAGCTTCCGAAGTGCCTATTGGTGCTATCATCGAATTAAGACCAGGAGAAAAACTAGCATTAGACGGGAAATTACTTTCGGATGATGCGACTTTCAATACTGCCGCATTAACTGGCGAAAGCAAACCAGATTCTAAATCAAAAGGAGATGTTATTCTAGCCGGAATGATTAATCTCAATTCCACTTCTCTAGTAGAAGTGACAACCGCATTTACAGAAAGTAAATTATCTAAAATTCTTGAAATGGTGCAGGAAGCTACTGCCAAAAAAGCACCAGCAGAATTATTTATCAGAAAGTTTGCTAAAATATACACGCCAATAGTAGTGTACCTTGCCATCGCCATTTTTTTGGTTCCAATGTTGTTCGTAGATAATTATATATTTAAAGAATGGTTGTACCGTGCCTTAATATTCTTGGTTATTTCTTGTCCGTGTGCATTGGTTATTTCTATTCCGTTAGGGTATTTTGGTGGAATTGGAGCAGCAAGTAAAAACGGAATCTTATTTAAAGGATCTACGTTTCTGGATACTATTGCAGCCATCCAGGTAGTGGTAATGGACAAAACAGGGACTTTGACTAAAGGTGTTTTTAAAGTTCAGAAAGTAGTTTCTATAGGGATTTCAGAGTCTGATTTAATTAAATATACAGCCGCGATTGAAGCTAAGTCGACACATCCTGTTGGTTCAGCAATAATAGAATTTGCTAATAATACTGAAAATGAAATTGTTGTTACCGGCGCAATCGAAATTGCTGGTCAGGGTTTAATAGGTTTTGTTGATGGAAACGAAATTTTGGTAGGGAATCATAAATTGATGAAAAAATACGCGATCGATTATGACACAACTCTCGATGCAATTCCATACACGATTATTATTGTCGCCATCAATCAAAAATATGTGGGCTATTTCCTGATAGCCGATGAAATAAAAGAAGACGCAAAAACGGCTATTGAAAGTTTGCATAAAATAAATGTCAAAACAATCATGCTTTCCGGTGATCATAAAGCCGTGGTTGCGGCTGTAGGTAAAGAGTTGACTATTGATGAAGCTTATGGGAGTTTATTACCAGAAGATAAAGTCGAAAAAGTTGAGGCGCTTTTGCGCCAAAAATTAAAAGTTGCGTTTGTTGGTGACGGAGTAAATGATGCTCCAGTAATTGCTTTGGCCGATGTAGGAATCGCAATGGGAGGTTTAGGAAGTGACGCAACTATTGAAACTGCTGATGTTGTCATTCAAAACGATCAGCCTTCAAAGATTTTTACTGCAATAAATATCGGAAAAAAGACAAAACAAATCGTTTGGCAAAATATTAGTTTAGCATTTTCGGTCAAACTAATTGTTTTAGTATTAGGTGCGGGAGGATTGGCTACAATGTGGGAAGCTGTTTTTGCCGATGTTGGAGTAGCATTATTAGCCATTTTGAATGCGGTACGGATTCAACGAATGAAATTTTAAAACTATTTAACTTATATTTCCGCAGAATCCATTTCTATTTTTATTAATTTCGTTTCATTAAAATAAACACATGAAAATTGCAATAGTTTGTTATCCAACCTTTGGAGGTAGTGGCGTTGTCGCAACAGAATTAGGATTAGAATTGGCTCGTCGTGGTCATGAAATACATTTTATAACCTACAGTCAACCAGTTCGTTTGGCGCTTTTGAGTCCAAATGTACACTACCACGAAGTGAATGTTCCTGAATATCCATTGTTCCTTTACCAACCGTATGAATTGGCTTTATCAAGCAAATTAGTTGATATGGTTAAGCTATATAAAATTGAATTACTACATGTGCATTATGCTATTCCGCATGCGTACGCAGGATATATGGCGAAGCAAATGCTAAAAGATGAAGGAATTAATATTCCAATGGTAACAACATTACATGGAACTGATATTACTTTAGTGGGAAATCATCCATTTTATAAACCTGCTGTGACTTTCAGCATCAATAAGTCTGACTTTGTTACTTCGGTTTCCCAAAGTTTAAAAGAGGACACCTTAAAATTGTTCAATATAAAAAATGAAATCGTGGTTATTCCTAATTTTATTGAATTGGATAAAACGATGACTGACCCTAATGCTCTTTGTCAACGTTCCGTTATGGCTAAGGATAACGAAAGGATTATAACTCACATCAGTAATTTTAGAAAAGTCAAACGAATTCCTGATGTTATCAAGATTTTCTATAAAATCCAAAAAGAGATTCCAGCTAAATTGATGATGGTAGGGGATGGTCCCGAGAAAGAAAAAGCAGAATATTTGTGCCAAGAATTGGGTATTGAAGACAAGGTGATTTTTTTTGGTAACAGTAATGAAATTGATGAAATATTATGCCTAACAGATTTGTTTTTGCTTCCATCTGAAACCGAAAGTTTTGGTTTAGCAGCTCTTGAAGCCATGGCTTGCAAAGTTCCAGTTATTTCCAGTAATGCAGGAGGTCTCCCAGAAGTAAATTTTGAAGGCGTTTCCGGTTATTTAAGTGATGTAGGGAATATTGAAGAAATGGCTCAAAATGCCTTGAAAATTTTAAAGGATGATGTGGTTCTTAATACATTTAAAGAGAATGCGTTGTCAGTTGCTAAAAATTTTGATATTAAAAATATTTTACCTCTTTATGAAGAGTTATATAAAAAAGCCATCAATAAATATTTATAGATTCTTAGATTAAATTTTTTACAATAAGAATGAGTTTTGAAGCTGTTCTACTAAATTAAAAAACATAAAAAATGAAAAAAGTAATACTGTCAATATTTGCCATAACACTAGCTTCTTGTAGTGCTACTTCTTCAAAAATTTCAGATACAAATAAATTATATGAAGTGTTGACTCAACAAGCGTACGGTGGAGCAAGTATTCGTTTTTTTGAGATTCTTTCTGAACCAAACGAGATTAAAATGTTACAGAATGATGCCAATTTAAAAAATAAGATTAATTCGAATGATATTCAGAATTCTAATTTTGTTATTTTAAATATGGGAGAGAAAACAACTGGTGGGTACACCATAGGAATTGAGAATATAGTGGAGACTGATAGAAATATAGTAATAACAGTTAAGGACATAAATCCTGAACCTGGAAGTATGGTGACGCAAGCTTTTACGACTCCTTTTTGTGTAGTCAAAATCAATTCTAAAAAAGAGATTGTTTTTAAATAAAAAATGCCACTAGAAATAGCGGCATTTATACTATATTTCTAATAAATTAGAACTGGAATCTAATACCTAATGCAATATCAGAACCATAATTATCATTGTAGTATCCATTTCCGCCAAACTCAGGTCTGAAATCTAAGGAGATTAATAATGGAATATCAAAGTTATACTCAATACCGATATCTCCTGCCGCAAATACAAAAGTATCACTATAACGCTTGTCATTTTTAACATCATGACTATAGTTTCCAACACCACCACCTACACCAGCATACCAGTTGAAACCACCGTCGATGTTCCATACCCATTGGTATAATGCAGCTAATTTGATTGCGTTGTCATCAAAACCATTATAATTATTTCTATTTCTCCAACCTAAATCAAGTTCAAGTCTATTGTTTTTAGATAAACCTCTTTGGTAAGAAACTTCTCCACCAAAACCATTATTACCTCCTAAACGCAAACCTAATGCATTTTTTGAAATATCCTGTGCTTGTGCTGTAAATGCTAATCCAATTAACATTATTGCAGATAAAATAATTTTTTTCATAAGTATGTTTTTATTGGTGCAAATTTACCTGTTTAGTTGTGCTTATACTTATAAAATTATAAATTTAAGTTACATAATTACCACATTGTTACTATTTAGCTTGTAAATTATACATTCAATACAACTTGGCTCTGAGGTATTTCTAAAACTAATGAAATAAACTTTTTTTTAAGGTGTTTAAAGTATAAGATCATCCAAATAATCGAATTAATAGTAAATGAAATAGATTTAAACGTTCAGAAATGTAATACAATACTAATTTGATAGTAATAAATGTGAATTATTTCTTAAAACTTTAAACTTTAAAATTTTGAACTTTAAACAAAAATA
>JAGOJA010000076.1:6282-14621 GCA_017995345.1 Flavobacterium sp. | reverse complement strand
ATCCATTTGATGCGGTCGTCAATATCGGGTCCGGCAATGTATCCAAAGAGTTTGCGCAAAAAAGGATTTGATTTAGGGATTAATTCAGCGGCTTCTTGCCGGCTGAAAGTGGGCAAAGTAGGGTCGTGCAATCGTGCGGCAAACAATCCGTAAGCAATAGTTTGAGAGTAAACATCTGCAAACCCTTTTGGCGTTATATCGTGAATAAGGATTTCTTTGAAAGCATTCATTTGATCTTTCAGCGTGCTGTCTTCATTGTGGGTTTCGTCGCTTGTCAATGCTTTTTCTATCACTTCCGAAAGTAAACGTGCTTTTCCGGCCATCATTTCGGCCAGTTTTTTGGAACTTTTTATGGTCTGCCCCACGTGGGTGCAAAATTCCTTGATGAGATTCTCAAAACTCGAAAAGTTTTCCGTCAAGGGAACGATGCCTTTGTCCGTGATTTCACCAATGGCAATTTTGGTCACAAATTGGCCGTCGCGATACAAATGAAAGTCCAGATAATCGGTAAAAATCAAGTTGCCCAGCGAAGCCTTGTACCGGTCAAACTGTTCTTTATTTCCTGTTTTCTTTGATCCTGAAAGGTCTTTGTCGCCCATGTCCTTTGCTTCAATAAATCCAATTGGAATATCCTTTTTTACTTTGGTCAAAATGTAGTCAGGAGCACCGCAAGATTGTCTTTTGGGTTCGTTAGTTGCCCTAATATCAGGAACAATCGTTTCAATTAATTGTTCCAAAGTGCCTCTAAAAGTGTGTTCCGTTGCGTTTCCAAGTTTGTATTTGGAATTAATATTTTCTATGTACTGATCTAATTTCATTAATAAGGGGGATTCGCTTAGCCAAAGTTTAGGTTTCATTCTTTTGCTAATTTATGTTTTTATTTCTTACAATTGTAAAGGAATGCCATTTATAGCGGTATTGCAATACCCAGTTTTAATGATTTTTAATTTGAAAATGTTCTACAATTAGAAAGTGATTTTTAGGGAAGTCAGTATTAACAAATTGTACTTGTATTCTGCTTTGAGTTACTTACTTTTAGTAATGCGCTCGCATACAAACTGTGTTGCTATATTTTTACCCATATGGATACCAGTGAAGTGTTATGTTTGTTGGGTTTCATATTAAAAACTAATATATAAATATTTTTCACTCAGAAATTCAGTGAACTAATTAAGTTGTAAATAATGATAACATTTATATAAATATTAAAAAAAAATTATTCTATAATAATACTGATGAGAGGCACCCTATGATACGTGTTGATTTATTGAAAAAGGAAACCTATTGGTGGAGGGGTATAGGCGTTTGTTTTAAATTCTTTTTCTAAAATTTTTCGGGTTTTTTTCCAATCAAAACCTTTTCTTAATTAATTTTTTATTTGCTGCCGTTAGTTGTAAGGTAATGCGAGTTAAAATATCACTAAAAGTGGGTATTGTTTCGATTTTGATTTTAAATTTTATTTGCAATGAATTAGTGAAGCTTGGAATTCTCTAATTTTATTAAGTGGAGTAAAAATTAGGATGTTATTGTTACATATCCGTTATGTAAGGAGTCTTGAAAATATAGTGAAGTTGTTTTGGGTGCCATGAATGGTAAAGCGCTAATTGGAAGCTAGTTGCTTTTAAAAAAAAAGCAATATTTTTCAATTTATTAGCATTGGTACAAGTAAAGAATAGTCATATTAGTTTTCAGACTAACAAATACTTCGTTTGTTTGGGTAACTATTTGCATTATTAGAGTAGGCACGAAATTGGGAGACTTCGTGCCGCTTTTTATAAGGAACAGTTCGAAGAGTATGTATTATTTTTTCTTTTTCTTCTATTTTATGTTTTTTGAACTAAAGCTATTATTTGTTTCTTACTGTTGCGTACTCACGCATGTTCTGCTAGTGTGTTATTTTAATAATTGACTTAATAATTTTCCTAATTCTGGATCGGATGGTCTTGGGGCATTTCCATTTACTATTTTTCCTGTTGGATCTATCAAAATAAATCTTGGAATGCCATTCACACCATAACTTAACAAAAAGTCAGAATTCCAATCTTTGTCAGCGAAAAGTTGTACGCCGCCCAAGTTTTTAGTGGTTACAAAGGCTTTCCACTTCTCGAAATCTTTGGTCACATCTATGGAAATACTAACAAATATAATGTTCTTATCGTGATACTCTTCCTCTATTTTTTGTAAAAAAGGAATTTCTACTCGACAAGGTCCGCACCAAGTTGCCCAAATATCGATATACACATATTTACCTTTATAGTCTTCGAGTTTCGATTTTCCTCCTTTGTGATTTACATAATCAAATGAGGGCGAGATCGTATTATTCAGTTTGTCGTTCAGTTCTTTTCTAGCTTTTTCTCTTGAATATTTTTGTTGGAACAATAGTAATGAGTTTTCGCTAGTTTTTTTTTCATGAAGGATAAAATTGGGATTCAGTTTTTTATTGTTCACTCTCGCTAAATCATCTTGTTTTTTATCGTCTAAAAACTTTGCAAAATCAGCTTCATTCAATTCAATATAGTTTTGGTTGTAGTATTTTTCGTTTTCCAGAATTCGCTTTACCAAAAAATTGTTTTCAGTAGCGCCTTTTCCGGTATATATCATTGATTCGTCAAATTGTTTTGCGTCCATTTTTAATTTTAAATCATAGCCGTTTTCTAAATATAATTCAGTCATTTCTACACCATCCTTCATACGATACATACCGCTCTTAACATTCAAGGTATCTTTAAAAAAACCATTTTTATTCAAAAGAATTTTTTTAACCAATTGTCCGTTTAGTAAAGTGATATCTATAAAATCATTATTTCTATTGGCAATTTCCGCCTGAAATGCCACATAATTTTTAGTTTGTCCAAAGCTGGCATTGTAACAAATGAATACAATTGCAGTTAGAAATAATTTTCTCATAAAAGATAATTTAAATTTGTTGTAACCAAATCTACATTAATTTTTTAATGCAAATTAATGTTAACGAAAAATTTCGATAAATTTTATAATGAAGTTTCGCCGTTTTAGAGGTTTAGTTGTTTTTTGTTTTTACTTTTGCAATCTAAAAAATCATTTCAATGTATAGAAGTCATAACTGTGGCGAGTTGAACGCCTCACATATTAATACAGAAGTTACACTTGCGGGATGGGTTCAAAAATCGCGTGATAAAGGATTTATGAATTGGGTCGATTTACGTGACCGTTATGGAATTACACAATTGATTTTTGACGAAGGTCGTTCCGAAAAAACAGTTTTTGAACTAGCAAAAACCCTAGGTCGTGAATTTGTAATTCAGGTAAAAGGAACTGTTATCGAGCGTGAAGCCAAGAATAAGAACATGGCAACAGGCGAGATCGAAATTTTAGTGACACAACTTACTATTCTCAACGCTTCGCTTACGCCTCCTTTTACAATTGAAGACGAAACAGATGGTGGGGAAGACATCAGAATGAAATACCGTTACCTCGACATTAGAAGAAATCCTGTAAAAAATAGTTTGCTTTTTCGTCATAAAGTAGCCATGGAAGTGCGTAAATACCTTTCAGATTTGGATTTCTGTGAAGTAGAAACCCCTTATTTGATTAAATCTACTCCAGAAGGAGCCAGAGATTTTGTTGTGCCTTCTCGAATGAATGAAGGGCAGTTTTACGCATTGCCTCAATCGCCGCAAACCTTCAAACAGTTGTTGATGGTGGGCGGAATGGATAAATATTTCCAAATTGTGAAATGTTTCCGTGATGAAGATTTACGTGCAGACAGACAGCCGGAGTTTACACAAATTGATTGTGAAATGGCTTTTGTAGAGCAAGAAGATATTTTGAATATTTTTGAAGGATTGACAAGACATTTATTAAAAGAAATAAATGGCATCGAAGTTGAGAAGTTTCCAAGGATTACCTACGATTATGCCATGAAAACCTACGGAAATGACAAACCAGACATCCGTTTTGGAATGGAGTTTGGAGAGTTGAATGAAGTAACACAACACAAAGAATTTCCTGTATTTAATGCCGCTGAATTAGTAGTGGGAATTGCAGTTCCGGGAGTTGGAAACTATACTCGTAAGGAAATTGATGGATTAATTGACTGGGTGAAGCGTCCTCAAGTAGGTGCAACCGGAATGGTGTATGTAAAATGCAACGAAGATGGAACCTATAAATCATCAGTAGATAAATTTTACGATCAAGACGATTTAGCCCAATGGGCAAAAATTACCGGTGCCAAAGTTGGAGATATGATTTTTGTGCTTTCTGGCCCAGCTGATAAAACACGTGCGCAGCTGTCAGCACTTCGTATGGAAGTAGCCACGCGATTAGGATTGAGAAATCCTGCTGAATTCGCACCGCTTTGGGTAGTTGATTTTCCATTACTAGAGTTTGACGAAGAAAGCAGTCGTTATCATGCCATGCACCATCCATTTACGTCTCCAAAACCGGAAGACATGCACTTATTAGAAACGGATCCAGGGAAAGTTCGTGCCAATGCGTATGACATGGTTTTAAATGGAAACGAAATTGGTGGAGGTTCCATACGTATTCATGACAAGGCTACGCAACAATTGATGTTTAAATATTTAGGTTTCACCGAAGAGGAAGCCAAAGCGCAATTCGGGTTCCTAATGGATGCGTTCCAGTTTGGTGCGCCACCACACGGAGGATTAGCTTTTGGATTAGATCGATTAGTGGCTATATTAGGTGGTCAGGAAACGATTCGTGATTTTATCGCTTTTCCAAAGAACAATTCAGGAAGAGACGTGATGATTGACGCCCCGTCTAAAATTGACGATGTACAGCTGAAGGAGCTACATATAAAACTAGTTTAATTTGTAGTTCATCGATGAAATTTGTTAGAAAACGTTGAATATCAATATTTTTACAAAATAAAAACACAAGTTGGTATTTCGTATTGTATTAAATATTACATTTGCGTCATTATAAATTATTATTACTATTACAATGCGTACAGGTACAGTTAAATTTTTCAATGAATCTAAAGGTTACGGATTCATTACAGACGAAGAAACAGGAAAAGACATTTTTGTTCATGCATCAGGAATCAACGCGGAAGAATTACGCGAAGGAGACAGAGTTAGCTATGAAGAAGAAGAAGGAAGAAAAGGAAAAGTTGCTGCGAAAGTAGCAGTTATCTAAGCATAAAAAAATAATTTTTTTTGCCTACGAATGTTTAAAACGTTTCGATTTATTTCGGAACGTTTTTTTTGTTTAAAATTCTGATCATTTCTGAAATGGAATAACCGTCTTGTTTGAATTGTTGTGTCGTTTGGGGATTAAATTTACATGGCTATCCTGTACATGTACTAATGTTAAAAAAATAGCTGCCAAAACACGAATTAAGCTAGTTAAAGCTTTTTGAAACAATGGCTTTGCAAAATTTTAATTAAAAAAATTGTGAATATGCATCAAAAAAAATAGTCCGCAAAGCGGACAATCCTATATATTTATTAGCATAGATTTAATTTTGTCCAGTTGAATGCAGTCCAATTCCTTTTTTAACAGTTCATGCGCTTAAATGAATTTCAACTTTCACCTGTCCTGAGCCAAGCCGAACGGGTTTGATTTGACATAAAATCAAACCCGTTTTTTCAAAGATAAAATGGTATTAGATTTTAAAAAACGTTAAACACGTCTTAAGAAATCGCCTTCTTCTTATTTATAATGAATAAAAATTGTAAATTCACATAGACTTCATAGCGATGTATTTTTAAGTTTTAATTGGTATTTAATAATTTGAAAGTTATCTTTGGCACAAATTCTCATTCAAAAAAAATACGTAATATGCAATCCGATCAGTTAAGTTATATTCCAATTTTAATGCAGTTCGTTTTAGCTGTAGGATTTGTAGTAGGAACCATATTTGTTTCTTCAAAACTAGGGCCTAAACGATCTTCTGAAAGTAAAGATAAAAACTTCGAATGTGGTATCAAATCTATTGGTAACGCAAGAAATCCCTTTTCAGTAAAATATTTTCTTGTTGCTATCTTGTTTGTTTTGTTTGATATTGAGGTGATTTTCCTGTATCCTTGGGCAATTAATTTCAAGGAATTGGGGATGGAAGGAATGGTTAAAATGATAATTTTCATGATGTTGCTTTTGGTAGGTTTTTTCTACATTATCAAAAAGAAAGCCTTAGAGTGGGAATAAGAAGGAATTAAGATTTTAGATTTTAAATTTTAGATTTTCCAAAACATAGAAAGATTTAAAAAATAGAATTTAAAACTCAAATTTTTTAAAATATTAAATATTGATTTCGTTTTCAAGATTTTTATAATCTAAAATCAGAAATCTAAAATCTAAAATTAAAATGAGTAATTCAAATATAACTATGGTTGCCGCTCCAGAAGGTGTTGTAGGTGAGGGTTTCTTTGCTACAAAACTGAATGATGTTGTAGGGTTGGCTCGAGCAAATTCATTGTGGCCTTTACCTTTTGCTACTTCTTGTTGTGGAATTGAATTTATGGCAACAATGGCTTCGCATTATGATTTAGCACGATTTGGTTCAGAGAGAGTCAGTTTTTCTCCTCGTCAAGCAGATATGCTTATGGTAATGGGAACGATTTCAAAAAAAATGGCGCCAATTTTACGTCAGGTTTACGAGCAAATGGCAGAGCCTCGTTGGGTAATCGCTGTTGGTGCTTGTGCTTCCTCTGGTGGGATTTTTGATACGTACTCTGTTTTACAAGGAATAGACAAGGTGATTCCAGTAGATGTTTATGTTCCAGGCTGTCCGCCAAGACCCGAACAAATTATGGATGGCGTTATGAAATTACAAGAATTGGTTAAATCAGAATCTGTAAGAAGGAGAAGTTCTCCAGAATATCAAGAATTATTAGCTTCTTATAACATCAAATAAATAATGGCGTTAGAAACGATACAAATCCAAGAAAAACTAGTCGAAACATTTAATTCGGCTGTTTTTGAATTCAATCAGGAAAAGGATATCTTTTCATTTGAAGTCGCTGCAGATAAAATAACGGCAGTGATTCTTTTTTTGAAAAATGATCCAATATTGCGTTTTCATTTTTTAACGGATTTATGTGGGGTTCACTATCCTGATAATGAGGTAGATCGTCAATTTGCAGTGGTGTATCATTTGCACAATTGGTATGAAAACAAACGAATTAAAATAAAGGTATTTATCAACGGTGAAAACCCAGAAATAAAAACAATATCAAACATTTTCTTAAGTTCTAACTGGATGGAAAGAGAAACGTTTGATTTTTATGGGGTAAATTTTATTGGTCATCCACAATTGAAACGTATTTTGAATATGGATGAAATGATTTCTTTTCCTATGCGAAAAGAATTTCCAATGGAAGATAGCGGAAGAACTGATAAAGATGATCGTTTCTTTGGAAGAACAACCGACAATTTTTAAACACACATACTATTATAATTTTTCACATTAACTAAATGTCAGAACTATTATTATCCCCAGAGCATAGATATGCTAAAAGAATTGCAGCCCAGCTAAACGAAGACGGAAGCGAGCTTTCTATTTTGAATTTAGGGCCTACCCACCCAGCTACTCATGGTATTTTTCAAAATATCTTATTGATGGACGGAGAAAAAATTCTAGAAGCGGAGCCAACCATTGGGTACATTCACAGGGCTTTCGAAAAAATTGCTGAAAACCGTCCTTTTTATCAAATCACACCTCTTACAGATAGAATGAACTATTGTTCATCGCCTATAAATAATATGGGTTGGTGGATGACAGTAGAAAAATTATTGGATATTGAAGTTCCTAAAAGAGCGCAATATTTAAGAGTTATTGTAATGGAATTGGCACGAATCACGGATCATATCATCTGTAATTCAATCCTTGGTGTAGATACCGGAGCCTATACCGGATTTTTATATGTATTCCAATTTAGAGAAAAAGTATACGAAATCTACGAAGAAATTTGTGGGGCTCGTTTGACTACTAATATGGGAAGAATTGGTGGTTTCGAAAGAGATTGGTCACCAGAAGCTTTTAGAAAATTAGATGTTTTTTTAGAAGAATTCCCAGCTGCTTGGAAAGAATTTGAAAATTTATTCGAAAGAAATAGAATTTTTATTGATAGAACGGTAAATGTTGGAGCTATATCAGCTGAGCAAGCTATGGCTTACGGTTTTACAGGCCCAAATTTACGTGCTACAGGGGTTGATTATGATGTTCGTGTAGCGCAACCTTATTCTTCATACGAAGATTTTGATTTTATTGTTCCTGTTGGAAAATCAGGTGATACCTACGATCGTTTTTGTGTTCGTAACGCCGAAGTTTGGGAAAGCTTGAGTATTATTCGTCAAGCATTAGCAAAAATGCCAGAAGGAAATGACTTTCATGC
>JAGOJA010000076.1:0-6182 GCA_017995345.1 Flavobacterium sp. | reverse complement strand
TTGTTCCTGTTGGAAAATCAGGTGATACCTACGATCGTTTTTGTGTTCGTAACGCCGAAGTTTGGGAAAGCTTGAGTATTATTCGTCAAGCATTAGCAAAAATGCCAGAAGGAAATGACTTTCATGCGGATGTTCCGGATTATTACCTTCCTCCAAAAGAAGATGTTTACACTAGTATGGAGTCGTTGATTTATCATTTCAAAATTGTGATGGGAGAAGTCCCTGTTCCAGTAGCTGAAATATACCATCCAGTTGAAGGTGGGAATGGAGAATTAGGTTTTTATTTGGTTACTGACGGAAGTCGAACTCCTTATAGATTGCATTTCCGCAGACCTTGTTTCATTTACTATCAAGCGTATCCAGAAATGATAAAAGGAGCAATGCTTTCTGATGCAATTGTTATTTTGTCAAGTTTAAATGTTATCGCCGGAGAATTAGACGCATAAAAAAATTATAAATGATGAATTTTAAATTATAAATTATTCAAAACATTTAAAATTTATAATTCAAAATTTAAAATAATTAAAATGGAAAGAACGTATCACAAACAAGAAATAAATATGACCGAAGCGTTGATGAATCGCATCAATGAATTAATCAGTCATTATCCTGAAGACAAAAGAAAATCAGCATTATTGCCTGTTTTACATGAAGTTCAAGATGCTCACGAGAATTGGTTGAGTATTGAATTAATGAATAAGGTAGCTGAAATCCTTTTGATTAAACCAATTGAAGTTTATGAAGTCGTGTCGTTTTACACGATGTACAACCAAAGACCAGTTGGGAAATACATGTTCGAATTTTGTCAAACCTCTCCTTGTTGTTTGAATGGAGTGGAGGATTTGATGGATTATACTTGTGAAAAATTAGGTGTAAAACTGGGTGAACCTACTCCGGACGGTCTCTTTGAAGTGAGAGGCGTGGAGTGTTTAGGTGCTTGTGGTTATGCTCCAATGATGCAATTAGGCGATTTTTACAAAGAACATCTGACAGCAGCAAAAATCGACCAGTTGATTGAAGATTGCAAAAACGATACAATACAATTACACGATAAATAATATGTCACAAAAAATATTATTAGATAAAATAAATATTCCTGGAATTAAAACCTACGAAGTGTACCGTGCAAATGCAGGTTATGCTTCAGTAGAAAAAGCCTTAAAAACGTTAACACCGGATGAAGTGGTCGAAGAAGTGAAAACTTCAGGATTGCGTGGTCGTGGTGGAGCTGGATTCCCTGCTGGAATGAAATGGAGTTTTATTGATAAAAAATCAGGAAAACCAAGGCATTTAGTTTGTAACGCGGATGAGTCAGAACCTGGAACTTTCAAAGATCGTTATTTGATGGAATTTATTCCGCATTTATTGATTGAAGGAATGATTACTTCTAGTTATGCTTTGGGTGCAAACCTTTCGTATATCTACATTCGGGGAGAATACATGTGGGTGTATAAAATATTAGAAAGAGCCATCGCCGAAGCAAAAGCTGCCGGATTTTTGGGTAAAAATATATTGGGTTCGGGCTACGATTTAGAACTGTATGTTCATTGTGGTGCTGGAGCTTACATTTGTGGAGAAGAAACGGCATTAATTGAATCCTTGGAAGGAAAAAGAGGAAATCCTCGTATCAAACCACCATTTCCTGCTATTTCAGGACTTTGGGCAAATCCAACAGTAGTAAATAATGTAGAAACCATTGCTACGGTGCCTTGGATTATTAATAATACTGGTGCAGAATATGCTAAAATTGGTATCGGGCGTTCTACAGGAACTAAATTAATTTCAGCTTCTGGACATATTAAAAACCCAGGTGTTTATGAAATTGAATTGGGTCTAAGTGTTTACGAATTCATGAATTCTGATGAATATTTAGGCGGAATGAGCTCTGATAGACCTTTGAAAGCATTTGTGCCAGGAGGAAGTTCTGTTCCCGTTCTACCAGCTCATTTAATTTACAAGACGGCAAACGGTGAAGATCGTTTGATGTCATACGAATCATTAAGTGACGGTGGATTTGCTACAGGATCTATGTTAGGATCTGGTGGGTTTATTGTTTACAATGATACGTCTTGCATCGTGCGTAACACATGGAATTTCTCTCGTTTTTACCACCATGAAAGCTGTGGACAATGTTCCCCTTGTCGTGAAGGAACGGGTTGGATGGAAAAAGTATTGAACCGAATAGAAAATGGTCTCGGTCGTGAAGAAGATATTGATTTGCTGTTGAGTATTCAAAGTAAAATTGAAGGAAATACAATTTGTCCATTAGGTGACGCAGCGGCTTGGCCAGTGGCAGCAGCAATTCGTCACTTTAGAGAGGAGTTTGAATACCATATTCGTTTCCCGGAAAAAATAAAAAACAGAAATCATTTTGTTGATGAGCCTTTTGAAAAGGTTAAGCATTTAGTTTCTAAAGTAATCGTATAAAGTCAAGAATTTCAGAAAATGAAAGTAACCATAGACGGTCAAAGTATAGAAGTAGAACCAGGAACAACAATCCTGCAGGCAGCACGTATGATAGGAGGAGAAGTAGTTCCGCCAGCAATGTGCTATTATTCTAAACTAAAAGGGAGCGGCGGAAAATGCCGTTGCTGTTTAGTAGAAGTTGCAAAAGGAAGTGAAGCCGATCCAAGACCAATGCCTAAATTAATGGCCTCTTGTGTAACAGGTTGTATGGACGGGATGGAAGTGAACAGCAAATCTTCACCAAGAGTTCAAGAAGCTAGAAAATCAGTAACGGAGTTTTTATTGATCAATCATCCGTTAGATTGTCCGGTTTGTGACCAAGCAGGAGAATGTGATTTGCAAGATTTAAGCTTTGAACACGGAAAATCGGAAAGCCGTTTTATCGAAGAAAAAAGGACATTTGAACCTGAAAACATTGGCCCAAACATTCAATTGCACATGAACCGTTGTATTCTTTGTTACCGTTGTGTAATGGTAGCAGATCAATTGACTGACGATCGTGTTCACGGAGTAATGGATAGAGGAGATCATTCTAATATTTCGACTTGTATTTCTAAAGCGATTGATAATGAGTTCTCCGGAAACATGATAGATGTTTGTCCAGTAGGCGCATTGACAGATAAAACATTTAGATTCAAATCTAGAGTTTGGTTCAGCAAGCCTTACAATGCACACAGAAGTTGTCCTACTTGTTCTGGAAAAACTACAGTTTGGATGTTTGGTGACGAAATCCAACGGGTTACTGGAAGAAAAGATGAGTACCATGAAGTAGATGAATTTATTTGTAATGGATGTCGTTTTGACCATAAAGAGCTTGCTGATTGGACTATTGAAGGACCAAGAGCGTTCGATAAAGACTCAGTTATTAACCAAAATAACTACACCAGAAAGTTGGATAAAGTGGAGATAGCTACCGAAGACCATATCCTTATCGGTAGAGAAGAAGATCGTAAGAAAATAAGCATGGCTGAAATTCCATTGACTGAAGAAGACATTATTAATCAAAAAAGCTTGGGCAATAATGGATAGTACTATTATCATAGAAAAAAGTGTCATTATTGTTGTGGTTTTTGCTTTGACAATGTTAATGGCGATGTATTCCACTTGGGCTGAACGTAAAGTTGCCGCTTGGCTTCAAGATCGTGTTGGGCCAAACAGAGCTGGTCCTTTTGGATTATTACAACCACTTGCTGATGGTTTAAAATTATTCTCGAAAGAAGAATTTGAACCTAATACACCAAACAGATTTTTGTTTTTTGTAGGTCCAGCAATCGCAATGAGTACAGCACTAATGACAAGCGCAGTAATCCCTTGGGGAGATAGGCTGCATTTGTTTGGTAGAGATATTTTATTACAGGCAACGGATTTAAACATTGGGTTGTTATACTTTTTTGGAGTTGTTTCAATAGGTGTTTATGGAATCATGATTGGAGGTTGGGCCTCTAATAATAAGTTCTCTTTGATGGGTGCGGTTCGTGCTGCATCACAAATGGTTTCTTATGAAATTGCCATGGGACTTTCGATGATTGCTTTGCTGATGATGACTGGAACCTTGAGCTTAAGAGAAATTTCGCAACAACAAGCAGGGATGGATTGGAATGTTTTTTACCAACCATTATCTTTTATTATATTCTTAATTTGTGCTTTCGCAGAAGCGAACAGAACCCCTTTTGATTTAGCGGAATGTGAAACAGAATTAGTTGGAGGATACCACACGGAATATTCATCGATGAAAATGGGATTTTATTTATTTGCTGAATATGCAAATATGTTTATTTCTTCAACGATTTTAGCTGTTTTATTCTTTGGTGGCTATAATTATCCTGGAATGAGTTGGGCAGTTGAAAACTGGGGTTTAAACATTGCCAATATTTTAGGATTTGTTGCTTTGTTTATCAAATTATGTGGATTCATCTTTTTCTTTATGTGGGTTCGTTGGACTATTCCAAGATTCAGATATGATCAATTGATGCATTTGGGTTGGAGAATATTAATTCCGTTATCGATTGTAAATATTATGATTACCGGAATTGTTATTTTGAGAGCCGAAATTGCAACTTTTTTTGGGTTTTAAGTTCCTAAACCCACTGAGGAAGTTAGTAGAGTAAATACAATTTATATAGAAATGCCCTAGCCCTGATAACAGCGACATCCTTTTATTCGGCTTGACGAATAAAAGATAAAGCGAATAGCAGGATTAAGCTTCAAATAAAATAAGAAATGTCAATAGAAAATATATCCTTATCGGGAAGAAAAAAGCTAGTCTCTAATAAGGAGATGACTTTTTGGGAAAGAATGTATCTAGTTGCGATTGTCAAAGGTTTGATAATTACAATTCAACATTTGTTTAAACGAAAAGTAACGATTCAGTATCCGGAACAAGTTCGCGAAAGAAGTTCAGTTTACCGTGGTCAGCACATGTTGAAACGAGACGAACAAGGTCGGGAGAACTGTACGGCTTGTGGTTTATGTGCCTTGTCTTGCCCTGCTGAAGCGATTACAATGAAAGCTGCAGAACGCCGTGGTGACGAAAAGCATTTATACAGAGAAGAAAAATATGCTGAGATATATGAAATCAATATGCTGCGTTGTATTTTTTGTGGCTTGTGTGAAGAAGCTTGTCCCAAAGATGCCATTTATTTGACTACATCAAAAGTTTTAGTTCCTTCCGGTTATGAAAGGGAAGATTTTATCTTTGGAAAAGATAAATTGGTTATGCCTTTAGATATCGCAATGAAAAATACTCAACTTAAAAACGCTAACTAAATGTCTATAGTACTTATAATTTTTTGTGTATTGGCTGCTATTACATTAGCAACCGCATTTTTGACAATTTTTAGCCGAAATCCTATTCACAGTGCTATATATTTAGTGATTTGTTTTTTCTCGATTGCAGGTCATTATTTATTATTGAATGCTCAATTTTTAGCAATAGTGCATGTGATCGTATATTCTGGAGCGATTATGATTTTGTTTTTATTCACTATTATGTTGATGAATTTAAATGAACAAAAAGAAGTGCACAAACCTAGGATTACTAGACTAGGAGCTATAGTTTCTTTTTGTTTAATATGTTTAGTTTTAATTGCTATTTTTATCAATTCGAAACCTATTGTTGGAGAGTATACTGCAACTGGTGAAGATTATCAATCGATAAACGTGTTAGGGAAAATACTGCTGAATGAATATATGGTTCCTTTTGAATTTGTATCTATATTGCTTATAGTTGCTATGATTGGTGCTGTTTTATTGTCTAAAAAAGAAAAATTAGAAAAGTAATATGAATAATATTTTAAACCAAATAGGTATTGAAAATTATATATTCCTAAGCGTAATACTTTTTTGTATTGGTGTTTTTGGGGTGTTATACAGACGAAATGCCATTATCGTATTTATGTCAATTGAAATTATGCTTAATGCAGTAAACTTATTGTTTGTAGCATTTTCTACTTATCATCAAGATGCCGAAGGACAAGTTTTTGTTTTCTTCTCGATGGCAGTTGCGGCGGCAGAAGTTGCAGTAGGATTGGCGATTTTAGTTTCTATCTTTAGAAACTTAGGTTCAATTACAATCGATAATTTAAAAAATTTAAAAGGATAAATGGAAATGAATACCAATATAGCTTTAGTTTTAGTTCTTGCTCCTTTTTTAGGATTTTTAATCAATATTTTCTTTGGCAAAAGTCTAGGAAAATCGATTTCAGGAATAATCGGAA
>JAGOJA010000075.1 GCA_017995345.1 Flavobacterium sp. | reverse complement strand
ACATTTCCTTTCTTAATATTTTTATGGTCATGAATATGAACCCCATTAGCATCATGTGAATGTTCATGACCATGTATTACGGGCTTGCTACTGGAATGAACATGTACGTGTTTATGACGTTTCATGTTCGCTCTTATAATGTTTGCAAAAATCCATATACCTAATGTAATAAGAACAAAACCAACAAATTTTTCGCTATATTTAGAAATTTCTTCAATAGGAATCAAATCTTTAAATAAAAGAAATAGCACCCCTATCAAAAGCATTCCAGCTAAATGTCCTATTCCCCATAAAAGACCTACTTTCCATGCCTTCTTGACTCTTTCTATAGCAAAAGGAGCAACTGCTGCAAGATGATCCGGACCTGCAATAACATGTAAAGAGGCAGCTAAAGTACCTGCGATAAAAGGGAAAGAAACGTTCATAATAAATAATTTAAACTAACTCAGCTATAGAAATTTCAAGAATACTATGTTCTATTCTTTTCATTATTTTATAAAGTTGTTCTCCATAATTACCTACTATTCTAATAATAACACCCCCACCTAAAGTAGTGCTAAAACCATATTCCACTTCCTCTTCACCTTTGACACTCTCCAATAAAAATTGGTACAATTCTTCTGAATCAATTCCTGGTGCATAAGAAAACAAGGAGGCTTGATGTGTATATCCCTCAAGTTGACCGAGTTCAGTTATATCTCTTCTTCTAGGTTCGAATAAAACTCTGTCTTTAAAAATAAGTTTGTCATCTACAAATACCTCTGTATGATTCATCAAACTTTTAAAATCAAAAGTTTCTCCCGACCCTTTTCTTCCGCAAGTAATTACTTCTCCCCAAATTAATTGTGAGGATTTTTGCAAATAAATGGAATTATTAGCTGAATAAACAGAATCTTTGTGCGGTACTAATGGGTGAGGAATATAATGAAAAAATCCATTTTCTTCAACAGTTACCTTCATGTTTTGTGCTGCTCTACCTCCTTCGTTCATTTCATAAACCCTTTGGAAAGCTTGTGTTTCTAATCCTAAAGCGGTATCTTTCTCTACATGAACTTGAACATCATAAAAATCACCAGCTAATATTCCTGGAGAGGAACTTCTTATCATATATCTTAACCATGGATCATGAGGTGTTCTAGCGTCAAAACGCATCAAACCAAAAGGCATTGTAAAATAAGGTTCGACCAATCGATGAAACCCATCAACATTTCCTGTTGATATCTTTAATTCGCATATGTTTTTCATGTATCTATTGTATTCAATTAGTATTACTACTGTTTATTGGAAATTTATAAATAACTTCCACAAAGCCACTAATTAACTTAAAAAATCAACTAATGTGGCAGCACTCTTATTTTCAAATTATTTTACAAAGGCAGGCTCTTCAACATCTTCTAAAAGTGCGTATTTCTTGATCCAACCAATTACAGTGTCAACACCTTCTTTAGTTTTTAAATTGGTGAAAATAAATGGTTTCCCGTTACGCATTTTTAAAGCATCTCTTTTCATATTATCTAAATTCACACCAACATAAGGAGCCAAATCAAATTTATTGATCAACAATAAGTCAGATCTTGTATTTCCTGGCCCACCTTTTCTAGGAATATCTTCTCCTGCTGCAGTATCTGTAACAAATATTGTAAAATCCACAAGCTCAGGACTAAAGGTAACCGCTAAGTTATCTCCTCCACTTTCAATAAATAAAAGTTCCATATTAGGATGTCTATTGGCTAGCTCATCTACAGCTTCTAAATTCATACTTGCATCTTCACGGATGGCAGTATGAGGACAACCACCAGTCTCTACACCAATAATTCTATCTGCATCCAAAAGACTGTTTTTTTGCAAGAATTTTTCATCCTCACTTGTATAAATATCATTGGTAATGACACCTATATAATAGTCTTTAGCCATTATTCTTGACAAAGTTTCAATCAATGCAGTTTTTCCAGCTCCTACTGGACCACAAACTCCAATTTTAACATATTTTCTCATAACTATATCTATTCAATTTTTACTTTAATCACTTAATTTATTAGCTCATATACAATCTAGAACGCAAGCGCTCGTGTTGCATAGAACGCAAATCGAAACCTACATTTGAAATCCCTACAAGACCTCTATCCAACGCAACAGTTTGATTTACCCACTCTTCAATCTCGTCTTGAATCTTAAATAAAATCTCTTGGCCTTGTATTTGTCCAAGTGGTACTAACTTAACCGCATTGGTTATAATCCCAGCTGCTGTCGAAAAATAAAAAGCAGTTAAAGCTTCTTTTAAAGAAATTCCGCTTATAAAACAAACTATAGAATATATCACAGCGTAATTTCCAACTTCTTTATTTTCTGCAATATATGCTTCTAATTCTTTTAAAAGAGGATGCTCGTTCTTAGATTTAAAGATTTTAAACAAACGCGATCCTAATTTATGACTTCCCTCTCTAACTTCTTTTGGACTTTTTAAAGCTGTGCATTCTGAGTCTAAGGAAATTACTTCATTAAAATCATTAGCTTCCATTGCATTGTACACCAATTTTACATAGGACGCATCATTATGTAAAATATTGTTTTTCATCATTTTTTGCACAAATGAAAGTGTACTTTCTTGATCATTTACCAGGTTGTTTTGAACGTAAGTTTCTAAACCATTTGAGTGGGAGAACCCACCAATAGGCAAGTTAGGATCTGCAACATGTAATAGACTTAACAATGCATTTATCTTCATATCTTTATTTTTTATTTGGTAAGACCTTGCTAAAAAAACTATCCATATCAATTTTTACAGTATTTTCAACAGTATGAACAGGAGCAGCTTTTAACATATTTTCAAAAATTCGCTTTTCTTTTAGGGGTGAATACCCTGATTTTTGTAATAAATTATATATAGGATCCTCAAATGGTATGATGATCTCATCGTTTTCAATAAAAATAGGGATATGTTGGTTTCCTATTTCGTAACAAATTGTTCCCATTTCACGCATAGTAGCGGGTTTTACTACCGCTGCGTCAGCAGGTAACACATTGGCTACAATTACTTTCGAGTCATCTTCAAAGAAAATATCCAAATGTTTAATTCTAAATTTTTCTTTTAAGATCCGTACTGCTACATCATCTCCATTTCTAGTGTTTTTTCTTAAAATTTTTTTAGTGGTCTCAAACCACTCTAGGTCAAAAAAATCAACCTCTTTAGATACGAAGTCCCTACTTTTTAAATTTCCTAATATTTCAGAAATAATTTTCATATCTACTTATAAATATAATAAATGTTGTTTTTAATGCTTTTATTAAAAAAATAGGACAGCAAAGCTTTCATATCAATAGCTATTTATGTTCCTATATTTAAATCGATCAACGAGTATTCTTCTGCCTAATTTCATTATCTTCATTTGTTGATCAATCTTTCATCGATGAAGAATTGCAGCCCGAAAAATCCGTTTGGATGATTCGCATTTATACCTCCTACAAATTTTATCTGGTGTTGATGAGACAAAAGTCATGTCTATCAAAAACAGCTAAAGATCTAGGATTGGCATAATCATAATATGTATTATTAACCCGTTGAATGAAAAAAAAAAATTTAATACACGCAACGGGTCTATAATATTGTTATTTCCTTAAGAGTAACCATGCTAAACAGGCTTTTAGACCTATTTAGCATGGTACACAATAATTGATCATAATTATACTTGGTCTCAACAACCTTGTTTATAATCAAATTAAGGATTTATTAGAACATGAAATATTTCTGAGCCATAGCTACTACTTCAATAGGCTCACAATCACTGATTATTTTACCATCAGCTTTTACCACATAAGTTTGAGGGTTAACCTCAAGCTTAGGAGTTTCGTGGTTATGAACCATATCCGCTTTACTAATGTCTCTACAATTTACAACAGGTAGTAAATTCTTTTCTAAACCGTATCCTTGAACAATACCTTTTTCCAAAGAAATTTGAGAAACGAATAATGCAGAAGTGTTCTTCATTGCTTTACCATAGTAACCAAACATTGGTTTGTATGATACTGGTTGAGGGGTTGGAATAGATGCATTAGAATCTCCCATTTTTGAAGCTAATATCATACCTCCTTTAATGATTAATTCAGGTTTAGCACCAAACATATCTGGTCTCCACATAACTAAATCGGCCATTTTACCAACATCGATAGATCCTACATATTTAGAAACACCGTGAGAAATTGCTGGGTTGATAGTGTATTTAGAAATGTATCTTTTGATTCTGTAGTTATCATTATCATTTCCTTTATCTTCCTTCAATTCTCCGAATTGTTGTTTCATCTTATCGGCAGTTTGCCAAGTACGAGTAATAACTTCACCAATTCTTCCCATTGCTTGAGAATCAGAACTCATCATAGAGAATACACCCATGTCATGAAGAATATCTTCTGCAGCAATAGTTTCTTTACGGATACGAGAATCTGCAAATGATACATCTTCTTTAACATTTTTATCTAAATGGTGACATACCATTAACATATCTAGGTGCTCATCAGCTGTATTTACAGTGTACGGTCTAGTTGGGTTTGTAGAAGAAGGTAAAACATTTGGTAAAGCAGAAATAGTAATAATATCTGGAGCATGTCCTCCACCAGCACCTTCAGTATGGAAAGTATGGATCGTTCTACCGTTAATAGCTTTAATAGTTTCTTCAACAAAACCAGCTTCGTTTAACGTATCTGTATGGATAGCTACTTGAACATCATATTTGTCAGCAACAGTTAAACAACAGTCAATAGCAGAAGGTGTAGAACCCCAGTCTTCGTGCAATTTCAAACCTAATACACCAGCTTCAACTTGCTCGATAATAGCAGCTTCAGATGATGAGTTACCTTTACCAAATAAACCAAAGTTCAATGGCATTTCATCTAATGATTGCATCATTTTTTCAATATTCCAAGCTCCAGGAGTTACCGTAGTAGCCAATGTTCCGTGAGCAGGTCCTGTTCCACCACCAATAAGTGTTGTGGTACCACTAAACAAAGCAGTATCAATCAATTGTGGGCAAATAAAATGGATGTGCGTATCAATAGCACCTGCAGTAAAAATGTGACCTTCTCCACCTAAAGCTTCAGTAGAAGCTCCGATGTACATTCCGTGAGTTACTCCGTCCATTGTGTTTGGGTTACCAGCTTTACCAATACCAGAGATTTTACCATCTTTAATACCAATATCTGCTTTCACAATACCCCAGTAATCGATAATCAAAGCATTAGTAATAACTAAATCTAGCACACCTTCATCTCTAGTGTGTGTAGCAGACTGAGCCATTCCATCTCTTACTGTTTTACCTCCACCAAATTTATTTTCTTCACCATATATTGTGAAATCTTTTTCAATTTCAGCAAATAGTGCACTATCTCCTAAACGAATTTTATCTCCAGTTGTAGGGCCATACATTGACGCATACTTTTGTCTACTTATCTTTGTCATGATATTATTTTTTTGATTTTAAAGATTTTGATAAAAACTCTTCGTGTCTTAAGCTAAAACCTCTTACTACACAAGCACCTCCAAAACGGATTAGCTCTACATCAGCATTAGTTTCCCCTGGCTCAAATCTAACAGAAAGACCAGCAGGTATGTTTAATCTTTGTTGTTCTGCAGCAGCTCTATCAAATTCTAAAGCAGAGTTTGTTTCAGCAAAATGGAAATGTGAACCTACTTGAATAGGTCTGTCTCCGGTGTTTGTAACTTTAATTTTTGTAACTTTTTTCCCTACATTTAATTCGATATCTCCTTTTCCGAAGATAATTTCGCCAGGAATTACATATTTAGTTTTTGAAGTACTCATAATTTCTTTTTTTTTGGGTTAAGCAATAGGATTGTGTACTGTTACTAATTTTGTTCCATCAGGGAATGTTGCTTCAATTTGTACATCATGTATCATTTCTGCAACACCATCCATAACGTCTGCACGCTTTAGATAAGTAGTTCCTTCACTCATCAAATGAGCAACAGTTTTACCTTCACGCGCTCCTTCAATAAGTCTTTTAGCTATAAAAGCAATAGATTCAGGATAGTTTAATTTTAAACCTTTAGCTTTTCTGTCTTCAGCTACTGTCCCTGCTAAATAAAGCAGTAATTTCTCTTGTTCTCTAGGTACTAAGTGCATAATTTAAAAAATTTAAATGATTAATAATTTGTTAACTAATGAAATAAATACCACTATGATACTTATTTTTATTTTTAATACGAACCCTTTTATTTTAAGGATTCATCATTCGAACTAATTTTGTAGTATCAGGATTTGATTTATCGATACTTGCTTTTACAAATAACATAATCCAACTTGCAACAATAAAACCAATAGTATATGTTGCCATAACTTGACTAACCGCATAGTGGATTAAAACTGCTAACAACGTACCTATAATTACATAGATAAAGTCAGCAATTTTTGGCCCTACAAATGTACAGGCTACTAATATTGGAGAAAAACCATAGATACCATTAGCAAGCGTATTAACATCAATTCCTAAGATGTAATGTGCAAATAACGCTCCAATAGTTGCCGCAGCAGTAGCATACATGGCAGCTGCAGGATTTGAAATAGCAATCGCCAAGAATATTAATATACCTGTGATCAAATTGGCACCAAAATTAACTTCTGCCCAAGCAAAAAATGGGGACTGAATAGCAGCTAGTGTAGATGTATAATCCGGAAGCGCAGGAGTAGTTTGAACCAACCCCATAACACCAAAATGACTAAAGCCCCAACACGTTACCCAACATGTTACCACAAATGGAAACGTAAATGCTACCTTGCCATTTTTCACGAAAATATTCATAATTATAGTAGAAACTATAGCAGACACTGCACCGATAATCCAAACTATAGGACTTGATGCATCTACTAAACCATATGTAAAAATGGCACACATAAATGCTAGACTCCCGTTAAAGCCATAAAGACCAAACAAAATATCCTCTTCTTTGTACTTAAGCACTTTTGCTGTTAGCGTACCTATAACGGCACCTAAAATACATGTTACCCCTAATGCCCAATGGCTAAAAAACATACCGATCGTGATAAGCACTCCCGCCCATCCGTTATCTTGTAGAAAAATCTGACCAACTCCTACAAAGCTCGTTTTAATAAATTTACTGACTTCCATCAAAATTGTTTTTGGTTAATTAATTACTCTGGTTAAATATTCTTGTTTTACTTTTGTTTCTTTTCTTTGTATTTTTCTATGATCCAATTCGCCCAGGCGTCCATTCCTATATCTTTTAGGGTAGAAATTTCTAACACATCAATATCCGGGTTTACTGACCTTGCATCTTCAATAACGGCTTCAACAGAAAAAGGCAGATAAGGCAACAAATCTGTTTTAGAAACCAACATCAATTCACTAGTCAAGAACATCTTAGGGTATTTTCTAGGCTTGTCATCACCCTCTGTAGTCGAAATAAGAGTTACTCTATAATCTTCTCCAAGATCAAAAGACGACGGACACATTAAGTTGCCAACATTCTCGATAAACAACACATCAGTACCTTCCAAATCAATTAACTCAATTGCCTGCAAAATCATTTGTGATTCTATATGGCACATTCCTCCAGTTACAATTTGCAATGCATTAATACCCATTTCTTTCATGCGTACAGCATCCCTATCTGTTTCTGGATCAGCCACCAATACAGACATTTTCAATTTATCTTTAAGTAATTGGCTTGTTTTTTGCATTAAAGTAGTCTTTCCGCTCCCAGGAGAAGAACACACATTAATCACTAAAATATCTTTTAACTGTTCTCTGATTTTTTGCGCAACAAAATCATTAGCTCTTAAAAGATTAAGTGATACATGCTCAGTATCGATGCTTCCTGCCGTAATTTTTGATGATTTAGGTTTCGTCGTATTCATTTTTGTTATTAAATTTTATTTCATTAATATATAATTCTTCGCCCTGAATGATGTTTTTACAGGGAGCACAACAACTCCCACAAACAAAACGATTCATTTTCACTATAGTTTCAGCACCGCACTTACAAGATATTATAACTGGAAGCGTATCTACAACCAGCTTCGTATTGTAATATTGCGGAAACTCCATTACAAATGCTTTAAAAGCATTTGTAATAAGAATTGGCTGAACATTGCTCAATAAGCCAACCTTTAAATGTATTTCAGACACTCTATCTGATTTTTCAGGAAACTCTTCCTCGATTCTTTCAAAAGTGTTTCGTATTAAATATATTTCGTGCATTAATTTAGAATAGGTACATTAAAAAATGATCATTACTTCAACTGTCAATAATTATATTCCGGAACAAATTTAACTCAATTAAATTAAATAAAACATGATAATTATCATGTTTTATTTAATTTACAGAGAATCCATCAAACAAGCATGTAAAAACAGCTTTGCTCTTTAGGAATATGATAAAATTGAGAAAGGATTTTAATAACAGAATAAAGTATAAATAACATGAGTTTTGATTTAATATTGGCTCCATTACTTAAAGACATTAAATAAGTCAAATCCATCGTAGAATTTTCACACAGTATGTCTTTTAATTTTAGAGAAATCATAATTGGCAACTTTATTTAAAATATCAAAAAGCGCTTCTATTTACACGGAAACCCAGTCACTCTTAACGACGTCAAAAGTGTCTTGTAAAAAAAAACATCACTAACACTGCCTCAACATTATATTTACACTTATCATTAAAGATAAAATGACAGGCTGCAAATAATAACTCGAAAGACGTTCTGTGTAATTTTTAGAAAATTTTTATACTTTTTACATCTGGATTACAGCACTAATTGGCTCAAACTTGCAAACACTAATCTCTAGCATTGGCTATAGCTAATTAACGTCTACTATTTGGATTAATTTAACCAGAAGTAACAAACGATGAGATTTAGCCCAAAAACGAGAAGAAACAAGCTGCCGAAAAAAAAAACGAACAACTGGTTGCAAAAAAAAGCATAGCTGAACTAGACTTCAAGAGTATACAACTTATCAATGTACACAAACTATTTATCAATACAATTGGAGATTTTTATAACAATAAAATTCGCTTTAAATTGTATCAGGAAGGCAAGAGCCGCATAGCAAACACAGCTGCAGTTTATAAAGCTCAAGTACTTGTCCCGACAAATGCTTCATTTGATTTACTGCTTCAATAATCGCAAATAATTAGACCAGCATACTTTTGCAGATTATCGCTATTAGAATACACGAAAAAACGGCCTTAAAACCCTTATTCAAAAGAGGTCTTAAAACCGTTTGCGTTAAACAAAAATAAAACTAAAAGGATAGTTTATTTTAATCGTAAAAACTTCAAAAAATCCGCATATTTACGTTGAGAAATAGCCAATAAATCCCCAGTTTCCATCTCGCAATACCAACATCCCATTTCTTTATGAATTTTATGGAGGAAATCAACGTTTACATAATACTTAGCATGAATTCTAAAAAAATTTCCGGATATTAAACTTTCATACTTCCCGAGGTTCTTAGAAGATATTAAATGTTTACCGTCTTTCAAATAAAAATGAGTGTATCGACTATCAGACGACAAATAAACAATATTCTGCACCTTTATTAATTCTATATCTTTTATTGTAGTAACGGCAATAATCTGACGATTATCATAATAAATACCCTCACGTAGACTCCTTAATTGAGCATCTTTAGTATACATCTTATCTTCTAGCTCCTGAATAGCCTTATTAACAGCCACGACCAGATCCTTTTTTATCACAGGCTTTACAATATAAGCAATTGTATTATAATCAAATGCTTTTATGGCAAATTCATCGTGCGACGTTACAAAAATTACTTTAGCATCCAGCGGCTCGATCTCCTCCAATACATCAAACCCGGTATTTGAAGCATCTAAACTGACGTCCATAAAAATGAGATCAGGATGTACTTTGTTAATCAACTCGACCGCTCCCGCTTTGGTACTAGAAGCACCAAGAATGTTAATTGTCGCAAATTCTTTTTTTATCAACCGTTCAATCAATTTAATGTTTACATCTTCATCATCAATAATTACTGCTCCTATCATTTTCATAATTTTTAAAAAACCTAATCCATCAATTAAAACAAACCTATACTTTATGTAGTTATTGATAATTTAAAACTCAACCCAAAAGGCATTTGAAACCTAAAAAACATCTGTTACTAATCTATCAAATCCCAAAGTAGCAAATGTAAAAAAAAAAGCGACATTGAGGCGTAAAAATAATAAATGTTACTTTATCGGACATAACTGCAGTGAAATGATTCATGATATTTCATAATTCCAATCACACGACCTTAGCATTAAGGCTATAGTTTTTTATAAAAAAGTTAATTTTTTAAAAAACAGTTTACTATCTTGCCACTATAAATACCACTATTTTAATTTTTCATGGGAAATAACACACAGGAAATTGACGCTATTACGTTTGCGAAAAAAAGTCATACAAAACGTGTTTTTATGAAAAAAAGAAAAATTGCTTTTTATAAAGATAAATACTTAGTATTAATTATTAAGATTATAAGCTTAGCGATAATATTATTTGTAATTATGTCGTTTTTCTACAAACTCTACAAGGGACAAAATAGCTATTCTCAAATTATCGATGATAAATTTAAATCTGAAGAAATAATAAACGAAATTCGTCAGAATTCAGAAGACCTTACTAGATTGACCAGATTGTACACCAACACAAAAGATACGCTTTACAAAAACCAATATTTTGAAATCTTAAACATAAGTAAAGGAATATCTCCCAGACCTGAGCACTACAACAGAGTTTACTGGGGTGTTTTAACCACAAAAGACAAACAAGAACCTCCATTTATAAAAACGATAAAAAAATCAGGTTATAAACTTATCGCCTCTGCGGATTTCGACAAGCTTGAAAAGGAAAAAATCACCAACGCTCTAAACTATTCGCTTTTATTAACACAACTAGAAATAAAAGCAATCTATGTTTTAGAAGGCATAGGCAAATACAAAAATAAAACTACTCCAGATCAAGAAAAAGCAATAGCACTGGTAAATTCAGTTGATTATCACAAACGCGCTGTTTTAATAATGGAAGAATTAAACAAGGCTTACGAATTGCTAGAAAAACGCACCAATAAAGAGTTATCCAACTTAGAAAGCGAAATTAAAAAAAGTATAATCGTAATTTCTTTTCTTTTCATTGTTTTTATATTAACCATACTACTTACAATTCAATCTGCTTTAAAACTAAAAAAAGAAACAATTAATCAATTGAAAATATCCGTTAAGAACAAAACTAAAAAACTCAATGAAAGTCTTATTTTTAACAAAAAAATCACAGAAGAACTGCATGAGTTGAACATCTCAAAGGATCTGTTTTTCTCTATTATAGCGCATGATTTAAAAGGCCCTTTTAATTCACTTATTGGTTTTAGCACCCTATTATTAGAAGATCCTGTCGTTAATGAAAATGAAGAACTAAAAGAATCTGTCCAAATTATAAAAAACAGCTCTCAAAACACGTTCGAATTGTTGCAGAATCTTTTAAAATGGGCGCAAATACAAAAAGGAGGTTTGCCATTTAATCGGGAGAAAATAAAAATTAGTGATACCATATATAATGTACTAAAAGTGTTGAGCTACCAATCAATCCATAAGAAAATTGAAATTAAAACCACACTTTTAGATCCTGATTTAATTGTCTATGCTGATAAAGACATGCTAAACACAATCCTAAGGAACTTGATTTCGAATGCCATTAAATACAGTCATGAAAATGGAACTATCGAAATACTATGCGAAAAAAAAAGCAATGCAGTAAATATTACCATTTCCGACAATGGAACTGGAATCTCTAAAGAAGGTGTTACTAAACTTTTTAATTATAAATATGCACAAAAAACCACTGGTACCAACGGAGAAAAAGGCACCGGACTTGGTCTAATTCTTTCAAAAGATTTTATTCAAAAACACAATGGTATCATTTGGGTTGAAAGCGAATTGGATAAGGGTTCACGATTTATTTTTACTTTACCCGACTATTAAAAATAGCGTACTAAATTTGAGTAGACCAATTCATCGCTAGTTCATTACAAATTAAATTCAATTTCATGGCAAAAACGCAGTACCATAATCACCAAAACAAGCCAAAAAACAACCCTTACCCTTAGAACACAACATTAGAAAGTGTGATTTGTTTTTAACACTGCTTTTTTTGTCAATTCAAGGCTTCTTTTTTCAAAAAAGTACTACAAATTGACTCTGATGTATTGGCGCAGACAGTTAAACCACTCCGTGCAAAAAAGGGCATTGATAATGATTGGCGGAAAAAACGACTTAAAAAACAGAAAACAAGCAACAAAAAGGTCCTCAATACTTTTATTTGGGGTTGTACTACACTAAAATACCACAACTGCCGTTTTGAAAAAACTCAATCAACCAGTAATAGCAATGAAAACAATCACAATTTACTACTGTTTGCTTTTAAATTTAAGATGTTTCGCATTCATAATCAAGTAAAATTAACACCTAAAATTTCACATATTACTATTATTACGGCGTTTTCAATCATAAAAGCGCATTTATTACTTCAAGATTAAAACTCAAACAAATCAACCATAGCTTTGTCCCCGAATAAAAAACCATGATGTATTTTAGTAACATTACGAAAATAGTCAATTTTTTAATTTAAAATCATCAGGCTTTTTATTTAAACAAACTTAATTAACTTAAATGTAACTTTATGGATGCTATAACAGCAAAAAAAATGTCAAGAAGGGTACTTCTAGCGGGTATTTTATCCAACTTCAGTGTTGGTATTTTATACACTTGGAGTAATTTAAAAGATGTTATTGAATATAAAATTGATCCAGAAACTGGACTAAGACTATACTCCGAATGGGCTATTAGTCAGTTAAGTCTTCCATACTCTATTGGAGGAATGGTGTTTGCCGCTATACTAATTGTGGCTGGAACATTACAAGATAAAATTGGACCTAGAAAAGTAATGTTAGCAGGAATCTGCATGACAGGTTTAGGTACTATACTATCAGGATTTGCAACACATACGCCGTTCCTTTTCTTTATTACTTTTGGAGTTATTGTTGGTGGAGGTATTGGATTTGTTTATGCTTGTCCACGTCCAGCAGCGATGAAATGGTTTCATCCATCTAAAAAAGGAATGATCAATGGTTTAGTAGTAGCAGGTTTTGGTTTAGGAGCTTTATGGTTAGGGCCTTTAGAAATTTTGCTTCTGAAAAAAATGGGCTTTTCACTAGAGCAAACTCTTATGATAATGGGAACTTTAATATTAATTATTGGCTTACCAATGGCAAATATGATCAAGAACCCTCCAAAAGGATATGTTATACCTGAGCCAGATTTTGACGCAAGCAAGCCGTTAAAAGAAACTCAAATGCATTCGGCAAGTGTTTCTTTAGGTACTGTTGTAAGAACGCCTCAAGCATGGATGTTGATGACAATTTACGCATTCTTTTGTTCAGCAGGAGCATTAGTAATTGGAAACGTAACCGACATCATGAAAGTGCAAACAGGTGGTGAAACTAGTACTTATGCAGCAGCAGTTGCAGCATTATTGGTTTTCATGGTACCTATTGCTTCTATATCAAACGCTACTGGTAGAGCTTCAGGAGGAATAGTTTCTGATAAAATCGGTAGAAAAAATGCATACTATATTATACATATAGTTGCTGCAATAAACATGTTCCTTTTCCAATTCTACACAACACCTACTACAGTAGTTATCGGAATTGTTGTTGCTTGTGTGGCTTACGGATCAGCATTAAGTATCACTCCTTCAATCGTTGCAGATTATTTTGGATTGAAAAACTACGGTGGTAACTATGGTTTTGTGTATTACGGATGGGGATTCTCTTTAATTATCGGACCACAAATTTCATCAAGTGTTAAAGCTGCAACTGGATCATATACATTAGCGTATTACGCTGCAATTGGATTAATCGCAATTTCAATTGTTCTTGTATATCTTTTGAAAAAACCAACATTTAGAGATGACCAAATAATAGATGACTCTCACGTACATTTAGAATTTGGTTCTGACAAAAAGATAAAAATTGACGTTGATATGGATGAAGATTTCCGACCAGACTTACGTGAAAATCACAAACCAAGCAATAAATAAAAATTAGATTAATCTAGTTTACTATTCTAAATAGTATTACCTAAATAAATTCTCAATTATGTTGCTTCATATTATATAAATATTTAAAATGTGTATTCATAATTGAGAGTTTGTTTATTAAAGTAGTGATTTATAATCACTACTTTTTTTTTGCTCCATTTTTATAATTATTGATTCAGCTACTACTATTCTGGATGAAACTGACTGAACCAACAAGACACAAAAAAATTGTATTTACACTCTTATTTTCTATCGAATTTAGTCGAATCAGACGAACTCTCAGTACTTAAAAATTTTTAAAAGCAGTTCTTATAGCATTTGTATATTGAATTTACTGGACTATACTTGACCTGATTTTATCAGATTGAATGCAGTCGCAATCCTTTATTATCGCTCATAAGCTCAAGTAAATCTCAACATAAGCATGTCTTAAAAAATATATGGGCTCGATTTAAAATAAAATCAAACCAGTATTCCAAAATGTAAAATTGAGTAAAATACTAGGTTCATTATTATACTTATATTTTTCTCGAATAGAAAGCTGTTGGATTTTATTTTTTAAGTTCGTTTACCGCGTCTTCGACAAATTAGTCAAATTCGCTTTGAATCATCAAAACAAATGCT
>JAGOJA010000157.1 GCA_017995345.1 Flavobacterium sp. | reverse complement strand
CTTTTATTGTTGAGAAAGGCTGGGCAGGATTTGATATAGGACCAAAAGAAAAGAAAATGGGAATTCGTGGAAGCGATACCCATTCCTTACTGTTTACAGATGTAAAAGTTCCTAAAGAAAATAGAATCGGTGCTGACGGATTTGGATTTGCCTTTGCTATGAATGTTTTAAATGGCGGTAGAATAGGAATTGCATCACAAGCGTTAGGAATAGCAACAGGTGCTTATGAAATTGCGTTGAAATACGCTCAGGAACGAAAAGCATTTGGCACAGAAATTTTCAATCATCAAGCTATTGCTTTTAAACTAGCTGATATGTATGTGAAAGTAACTGCTGCAAAATTATTGGTAATGAAGGCGGCTTGCGAAAAAGATGAAGGTAAAGATATCGCGCATTCTGGTGCGATGGCAAAATTATACACCTCAGAAATAGCTTTAGAAGTTGCAAATGAAGCTGTTCAAATTCACGGAGGAAATGGGTATGTTGCTGAATATCATGTAGAACGAATGATGCGCGATTCTAAAATTACTCAAATTTATGAAGGAACTTCAGAGATTCAACGAATTGTAATCTCAAGAGGATTAGTGTCATAAATAACAGATACTTGTTATTAAGAACCCTTTTCAATTTCGGTTGGAAAGGGTTTTGTTTTTTAATATATTTATAAAAGTAGTTCTTTTTAATAAAAGCTTAGAAGCTGAAATAAATAGGGATCTGGAGCGATGATAAATGCTGATCTTAATTGGAGTCAATTGTTAATTATAAAAACAAGATACAGCTTTGCTTTTCGGGATAAAGCGCCTCGGTATCGAGGTGATTTTGATTTTATTGCCACGAACTTCGTTGTTTGATGCTATAATGAATTTTGGTGTTATGTTTGGTGTGATTTTTGTTCAGCAGTTCGTGTTGGGGATTGTGTTAAAAATGATGGTTAGATGCTTTTTATTTTAGCATAAATTACCTTTCTTTACTTTTTTATTTTTTAAGGTAGAAGACTAGATTAATGAATTAAAACTTAAATATGTTAATACCTTCTATAAATAATAGTTTGAATGAATTAATTGATTTGCTCAATCAATTATCTCAAACTGAATATTCCAATTCTTGTGTGCAATTGAGTAATGCAACTGTTGGGGAGCATATCAGGCATATTATTGAAATGTTTCAGTGCTTAGAAAATCAATATGATATAGGTATTGTGAATTATGACAAAAGAGAACGCAATACTCGTATTCAAACAGAGACCAGTTTTGCTATTGAAAATATTGCCTTGATTCAACAAAATTTAGACAAAAAAAACAAATCTATCATGTTGATTCAAATTATTGATGGAGAGGAAATCCGAATTGAAAGTAACTATTTCAGAGAATTATTGTATAATTTAGAACACTGCATTCACCATCAAGCGCTTATTAAAGTAGCTGTTTTACAATGTGAAACAGTAACAATAGGCCCTAATTTTGGAGTTGCTCGATCTACAATAGAATATAGAAATCTATGTGCACAGTAAGTTTTGTTGCAACGAATGATAAAATTATCATTACTTCCAATCGGGATGAAAAAACGATAAGACCAAGTGCAATACCTCCGAAAAACTATATCGTAAACGGAAAAAATCTTATTTTCCCAAAGGATTCAAAAGCCGGAGGGACGTGGTTTGTTGTTAATGCTGACGGAACAATTTTGGTGTTATTAAATGGTGCCGACGAAAAACATGAGGTGAAACTTCCATATCGAAAAAGTCGCGGTTTAATTGTTTTAGATCTGATTAGCAGCTTTTCACCAAAGGATTTCTGGAACGAAATTGACTTGGAAAACATAGAACCTTTTACATTAGTTTTATTTCAAAACAAAGCTCTTTTTCAATTGCGCTGGAACGGAAATGAGAAAGAAACAACTCCATTGGATAGACGTAAAAACCACATTTGGTCGTCATCTACGTTATATCCATCGGCAATTCGCTTACAGCGCTCTAAATGGTTTCATTCTTTTATGGACCATAATCTTGAAATTTCCGAATCAAAAATGCATGATTTCCATCGCTATACTGAACGGGGAAATGATGAAAATGGTTTGGTTATTAATAGAAATAATGAATTGAAAACACTGAGTATTACACAGTCGGTTATTGAAAAAAATAAAGTAGCTATATTGCATTACGATTTGATTGCGCAACAGGATTTTTCAACCTCCTTTTTCACCGTTTAAAAAAAAAACGCCTTGAAACTACTTTTCCATAAAATTATGCATTGGGAATACTGGCCTTTCCAAATTGTGTACATTCCCATTTATTTTTTATGGTCCTACTATTCTATCAAGGCCAAATCTATTTTTTTCTTTAATGCAGCTAATCCAACCATAAAAAATGGTGGTTTTATGATGGAGTCAAAAAAAGAAATTTACAATTTAATTCCGCAAAAATACTACCCCAAAACGGAGTTGATAAAAAAAGGAACGTCGCTTGAAGCAATTTTGAATACTATCGAAACTATTGGAATAACATTTCCTTTGATTGCTAAACCAGATATTGGCCTGCGAGGGTCTGGTGTAAAAAAAATTAATAGTGTTGCTGATTTAAAAGAATATGCTGAAAAAGCAAGTTTTGATTACATAGTGCAGGATTTAATTCCGTTCGATAATGAAGTTGGGATTTTCTATGTGCGCTATCCTCATGAAAAAGCGGGTAGAATTACAGGAATAGTTTCAAAAGAGTTTTTGACTATTACCGGAAATGGATTTTCTACTGTGGAAGAATTAATCAAAGAAAATCCGCGATATGAGTTGCAGTTGAAGGTCTTGCAGCTAGAATATGGCGAAAAACTACTAGATATTATTCCAAAAGGAGAAAAATTAAATTTAGTGCCTTACGGAAATCATGCACGTGGCGCAAAATTCATTGACGGAAGTGATTGGATAACACCAAAATTGACACAAATAATTAACGAAATGTGTTTGCAAATTCCGGGATTTTATTTTGGGAGACTAGATGTAATGTATAGTACTATCGAAGAATTAGAACAAGGGCTGAACTTTTTAGTAGTAGAGCTAAATGGCGCTGGAAGTGAACCCACACATATCTATGATCCAAAACATTCTTTGTTTTTTGCCTGGAGAGAGCTTTCACGCCACATTACGTATATGTATGAAATAAGTGTTGCAAACCATCAAAATGGCGCTCCGTATTTAATTCATAAAGAAGGTTTGAACGAATATCGAATGCATCTAGAACAAAGCAAAAAAATTGTAAATTTCTAAAATTATGAAGGCATTAAAGAACATTTTTATTGGTTTTTTAGTGAGTTTTGTCGGTTCGATACCTTTAGGATATTTGAATCTTATCGGTTTTGAAATTTATTTCAAACTAGGAATGAATAGCTTGGTGTTCTTTTTATTAGGAGTGATTTTTGTGGAGATGTTTGTGATTTATTTCACTTTGATTTTCGCAAAGCAATTAGTTAACAATAAAAAATTAATGAAAATTATTGATTTTTTTGCCGTTTTCTTTTTGTTGATTTTGGGTTATACTTTTTATGCTAATTCCAATCAAACCATGGAAGAACAAGGAATTTTAGAGAAATATGCAATGTATTCTCCTTTCCTTATCGGTGTTTTTTTGAATTGCATCAACTTTCTTCAATTGCCGTTTTGGACCGGCTGGAACCTTTATTTAATAAATGGGAATTATATTTCCATTGTAAATAAGCTAAAACTGTATTACATTTCAGGGACTTTGATAGGTACATTTTTTGGAATGATGACTTTGGTTTTGATATTAAATACCCTGTCTCAAAAAACAACCGGCTTTTCTAAATATGTAATGCCAGTGGTGATTCCGTCATTTTTTGTGATTTTAGCTTTTGTTCAAATGGTAAAAGTCTACAAGAAATATTATAGAAATAAAATTGTATTGTAAAATATAAACCTCATTTATTATGAAAAAAGCATTTGTATCTCTTTCTCTGATTTTCTTTAGTTGTCTGTCAACTCAAGTTATCATTGCCCAAACAGCTAGTGAGGTGCAATTAAAAATTGTTGACGTTGAATATAAAGTGAAAGAAAATGACGTTGCTGAGACATTAAAATATTTAGCTTCGGATGATTTAGAAGGAAGGGAAACCGGAAAGGCTGGAATGGTGAAAGCTGCTGATTATTTGGAGCAATTTTTTAAGGACAACAATATTAAACCGTATTTCAAATCGTATCGCGATACCTTGTCTACTTTCAAGGAAACGGCTTTTAATATTGTAGGTTTTATTGAAGGAAACGACCCAGTTCTTAAAAATGAATTTATAATTCTAAGCGCTCATTATGATCATATTGGAATTGATGAAAAAGGCGTGAATGGAGATTTTATAAATAATGGTGCCAATGACGATGCCTCTGGAACAACGGCCGTTGCTGAAATGGCAAAATATTTCAGTATTGCAAAAAATAACAAACGAAGTATTCTTTTTGTATTTTTTACAGGAGAAGAAAAAGGATTGTTAGGTTCTAAACATTTAGCCCAAAAACTCAAAGCTCAAGATTTTAAATTGTACACTCAATTCAATATCGAAATGATTGGTGTGCCTATGAAGAGAGATT
>JAGOJA010000156.1 GCA_017995345.1 Flavobacterium sp. | reverse complement strand
TTACTACTAAAAATTTCATCTATAAGAATGCTGTTGTATATATTTATTTTTCCTGAGTTAGAAACATATTTATAGCTATACAATCCATTACTCCTACTGTAATATGCTTTATTTGCTATAATAGTTACATTGGTAAGCGTTGGGTTAGAATATAAGTTGTACAATCCACCACCGTTGTCTCTGGTAGCAGAATTACCCGAAATAATAACATTGGTAAGGGCTGGAGAAGAACCATCGTTGTACATTCCGCCACCTGCATAATCTGCTATATTATCCGAAATATTAACATTAACAAGGGTAGGAGAAGATGAACGATTATACATACCAGCTCCATTACTTTTACCTATTGATATTCCGTTTACTTTTCTAGTATCAATTAATGAGCTACCATATCCTCCAGTAATCGTAAAACCGTCCAATATCGTACTCTTGGTTATTGGGTTGGTACTTGTTCCTATAGAAAGTAGTACCTGATAAACATTATCGCCATAGATGCCTTGCGAACCAATATCTCCGCTTAATATAGTTTTGTTGACATTCCAATTACGCTCAATTAAGGCAACTTCAGTTCCTGCAAAACCTCCATAAAGCTGTACATTATTAACCAATAGAAAAGAAGCCAATCTGGGTTCTGCGGTCGGCACGGTGCCAAATTTGTCATCTGCAGCATCATACAAGGGTTTATAAGAACCTGCCGCTACCCATATTTGTAGCGGATTGCTTTCTGTAAATTGAGTATTATATCGTTTTGCAAATTTCAAAGCATCTGCTACTTCGCCTAAAGCATTGCTCCAAGATGAGCCATTGCCTGTTGCTCCTTTTTTTACGTAGAGGATATTGTTAGTAGGTATAATAATAAACTGATTTTCATATGATCCTAAGTCTATGGTACCATCAACAATTCGGGAGTTGTCCAAAACATCTAATGGAATATTGTTTTTGGTATTATCGCCTTTGTTAACAACTATAGCATTATATTTAAGGCGATAATCTTTATTGACAACGTCCACAAAAATATCTGTTTCATTGACACCTGTAGAATTAATGTTGCCATTGGATGTATTTGTAAACCCTTGTACAAGACTATACTGGAGATCAGGAATAAAATCTGAATTACTGGTAATAGTTCCTAAAATAATACTGTTGTATATTTTAGGGTTACTAGAATAGTAATTATACATTGCACTAGCATCAGTAGCTGCAGAATTTCTTACAATTGTGACATTGGTAAATGTTGGAGTAGAGTAATAATTTAAAACAGCGCCACCAAAACCACCGCCAAAACCTTCTATACTTTTTGCAGAATTATCTGAAATGATAACATTGGTAAGTATTGGAGATGCGTAATTATTTTTTATACCTCCTGCGCTATTATTAGTAGAATTCCCTGAAATAATAGCGTTGGTAAGAACTGGAGAAGAATAGTCATTGCACATACCTCCTCCGCTACTATCAGCAAAATTCCCCGAAATAGTAACGCTGTTAAGCCTTGGAGAAGAAGAACTTTTATTGTACATTCCACCACCTTCATAAGCAGAATTACCTGAAATCTTAACATTGGTGATTGTTGCTGAAGAAAATACATTGTACATCCCAGAACCCTCGTTTAATCTAATACTAATTCCGTTTACAGTTCTATTTTCAAATAAATTTCCATTTCCTCCATAAATATTAAACCCGTCTAGTATCGTTTTACTGGTTATTGGTTTGGTACTCGTACCTACAGAAAGCACTACATTATAAACGTTGTCACTGTTGCCATAAGTACCAATCTCTCCGTATAACGTAGTCACTTTGGTCTTCCAATTTCTGTCGTTCATTGTAGGATTGCCACTAGTAGGAAAACCACCATAAAGCTGTACGTTATTGACCAATAGAAAAGAAGCCAATCTTTTGTTAGTGGTAGGCACTGTACCGAATGCAACATCTGAAGGATCATACAGAGGGGTGTAATAACCAGCAGCAACCCAAATTTGCAGCGGATTGCTTTCAGTCCATTGCATTTCGTTTTGTTTTGCGTATTTTAAAGCATCTGCTACTTCGCCTAAAGAACTACTCCAAGACGAGCCATTGCCTATTCCTCCTTTTTTTACATAAAGGATGTTTCCTTCACCTGGAGTTATCTGGGCAGATAATTGAACTGCAAAAAAGAACAACAAAAAAAGTTTATTAAATTTTTTCATAATTTGTAAATTCATTTCAATATGAATATGGATTTTAATTTTTATAAATGTATTTTTATCTGATGTTTTTACAAAAAATATGGGGTGGACAAAAAGGTGGACAATTTTTTTTACAAAAATTAAAACTGAAAATCAGTTAATTAACAAAAATGCCAAATTTTAAAACTTTGGCATATCTGCTAAATAAATAGTAAACTTTCAAATTTTAAAGCCTTAAAGTTTTGTTTAATTCTCAACCTTATTTTTTAATCAAGTCTAATCTGTAAAGATAAATGAACTAAAAAATTAAAAAGTTTTATAGTAGATGATTGATTTTAACTTTAAAAAGTGTTTTAATTATATGTTTCAAAAAATATAGAAAATGAACATATTTTAAACATCAATCAATTAGATTTTTACATAATTTTCGCTATTTTAGGGCTCTGAAATTCCTCATTTAGATGATTAAAAATTACTCCCTTATTTTTTTGTTGTTTTTCACAGGCCTTTTTGGACAGTTTCAAAACTTTGAAACTTCTGAAAATAATAAACATATAAATGATAACTACGAAAAAATTCTCTGGAATTTTCCTAATTTTAGTTGTGACACCAACTCACTCAAAAAGTATTTACAACCACTGAAAAACAATACAAAACCCAGCGCACAAATCATTTATAATATTCTAGCTGCAGAAGGTATTGCCAACTGTGAGGATAGGATTACGGAACACAGCAACAACCTTTTCAAAAAAGCAATAAAACAGGCAGAAAAAACAACCCCAGAACTAGAAGTCGTTGCCAATATCTATTACGCCAAATATCTCTACCGCTATAGAAAAATGGAGAAAGCACTTCCTTTTTTCCTAAAAGCTTACCATCTTCTTGAAAAACATCCTAATAAAAAACATATCCGCCCAGATGAATCTTATAAATGGATTGGTTATTATTTCGGAACCATTGGTGATATCGAATCTTCTGTTAAGTCTCTGGAAAAAGCTAAATCTCTTTCCAAAAATCAGGAAGCAGACTATGCCAGTATTTTAGATGCATTAGGTTTGCACTATTTTAATAATGGTAACCTTGTAAAAGCTGAAGATTATTTCAATCAAGTAGAAAGTATCTCCAAATCAATAAATGATAAACTGAGATATGCGAAAGCCTTGGGAAACCTTTCTTTGATACACAGGAAAAGAGGAGAAACAGAAAACGCTAAAAAGCTTTTAATGAAAGATATCACTATATCTGAGCGGCTAAAAGAAAACCAAAATACCATGTATGCATACACCTTACTCGGAGAGTTTTTAACACAGGAAAAAAAGTATAGCGAGGCACACGAAGCACTTCAAAAAGCTTTACAAATCGCAGAATCAAAATCATATTTTCAGGCTAATGAGATTAAAATACAGCAACTACTGACATCGGTTTACAAAAACCTAAATAACAAAGATGGGGAACTTCAAAGCTATAAACGAATTAATGAACTGGAAGAAGAATTGAAAAAAACAGACGGAGATTTAGCCCTAAATAATGCCAATCTTCTGATGCAAAAATCGAAGTTAGAACAAGCAAACAATGAGGCTTATTATCAGAAAGAAAAATCAGCATTAATGCGAAAGGTTTACATCATTATCACTCTTCTTACATTTATCTTGATTGGTTTTATTTATGCGCATTCCAGAAAAAAATTACGAAACCGTGAACTCATTTACAAACAGAAAGTTATGGGGCTGGAAATGGACAAGTTGAAATTTGAACAGAAAATTTCAGAAACTCAACAAAACCTTGATGCTCAGGTAGAATTCCTTAAAAATAAAAATATACAGATTCACACATTAAAATCTGAGATTGAAAAAATAAAGAACTCAAATTCTTACTATCTTGAAGAACAGCAGGGAGAACTTCATACATTATTGCAATCACATCTGATGACCGATGAAAATTGGGAGAACTTTAAAAGAGAATTCATAAAAGTCTATCCAAAATTTTACCAAAAAATTCAAAGTGAATATCCAGATCTTACAGACTCTAATTACAGAATTATTCTGTTGAAAAAACTTGATTTCAATAATGTTGAAATTTCTGAACTTTTAGGTATTACAATTGATGCAGTGAAAAAATCCAATCAAAGAATGAAGAAAAAATTAGGCGACCGATATGATGAGCTGTCTGAAATTATAAACAAATCTTAACTTATTCTTTATAAAAAAAATTTCGTTAATCAAAAAAACTCCAGTAAATACTGGAGTTTTGTATTTTGAAATGAAACCTTTTAAGGCTATTTTTTATCTACTACAATTCTCTCTTTGCGATTCGCTAATTCCCAAGCGGTAGCAAAAACCAATTGTGCTCTTTTTTGAAGTAATGGATAATCTATTTTCTCTGGATCATCTGTTGGTTGATGATAATCTTCGTGGATGCCATCAAAGAAGAACGCCACAGGAATTC
>JAGOJA010000074.1 GCA_017995345.1 Flavobacterium sp. | reverse complement strand
TTATCTATCATAAAAAAAACTTCTCATCGCTGAGAAGTTTTTTTTATGATAGATAAAATAGCAGTTCATTACAAATACCAATAGGATTGATTTTGCAATTTTGATGAAACAGTTAGCTATAAATAGTGGGCAATCGCATTATATGAATATGCTATAAAACGCACTACCTTTATTAATCCAAACCAGCTAGTTCCTCTTGTAAGCTGTCATTAAATACAATTATAAAAGTAGTTCCTAACCCTACTTCACTCTCCACTGAAACAGTCCCTTTCATTGATTCAATTTGATTCTTTGTAATGTACAAACCAAGACCATGAGAATCCTTATGCTTGTGAAATGTTTTGTACATCCCAAAAAGAGAATCTCCATGTTTTTTCAGATCAATACCTAATCCATTATCTGATATTCTTAATGTCTTTTTATCATTTTCTATCGAAAAAGAGTATTTTATCTCAATGGGTTTGTCAGGATTCGAGTATTTTATAGCATTTGTCGTGAAATTCAACAAAACACTTTCTAGGTATGCTGGATTAAAATCGACAAAAACACCATCAGGAATAGTATTTATGATAACAACTTCATTCTTATTTTTTAAATTATGGATCAAATCAAAAGTCCTATTTAGATAAAGATTCAACTCTAAAGATTGAATTAGAATATTCGAATTGTTTTGTATTTGTACTAATTGAGTTAAATTAAATATAGTTTCATTTAAGTTATTAGACACAATTCTCAAATAAGACAACATTTCTTTGTTTGTGTCTGGATCGTTCTCCGCCTCAATAAGATCTAAAATCGCTTTGATATTTCCTGACTGAGCTTTTAAGTTATGAGATACGATATGTGAAAAATTCAATAGTCGGCTGTTTTGTTGATTACACCTTTCCATAGTTTCGATCAACACTAATTCCTTTTCTTTATGGGTTGAAATATCAGTATGAGTACCAATAACTCGGAGTGGCTTCCCGTTATGGTCACGCTCAATTACTTTTCCTCGGTCTAAAATCCATTTATACTTTCCACTTGAAGTTAAAACCCGATGGTAATTTTCATAAAAAGGGTTTTTATTATCAAAATGATCCTGAATTTCAGAATAATATTTTTCTAAATCATCGGGATGTACGATTTTATCCCAACGTTCTGGATTGTCATAAATATCCAATTCTTCTTGTTCGAGAATTTTCATCGACTCTGAAGAATAAAAAACTCTATTGGTCAATAAATCCCAATCCCAAACTCCAGATGTAGAAGCCTCCAAAGCAAATTTGAAACGTTCTTCAAATACTTTGACTTTCATTTCCTGCTCCTTTAAATCGGTTATATCTGAAATTTTACCATAAAAGGAAATATTTCCATCAGTATACAACTCTGATTTTGAGAAAACTTTATACCAGCGCAATCCTTTTTCTGGCAATAAGACTCGAAATTCAAAATCCCATCTCGAACGGTTTCGTTTTGCATTTACCAATGACTGAAAAAAAGACAATCGATCCTGTTCAAAAACCCTGTCATAGATTTTGAATTTGTCACTATCAGAGAAATGATCTAAAGACAGCTCAAAAAAATCTTGAACCGATTTACTTACTATCGGAAATAGATAAGTATTATCAGGAGCAATCACAAATTCAAAAATTAAATCTGGAATTTCACTAAATAATTTAGTGCAAAAACCATTTATTTTTTGGGAATTTTCGTTTTGGGAAAAATCAAAAATCATACATCTTTTTATTTCATTTATATTTCCTACAAATTAAATCAAATTTTTCAATTTAACAAAAATTAAACTATAAAAATATGTCGTTTAATGAGATGTTAAAGCGTTTCATTAGAAAACTCATTATAAATTTAGTCGATAATCCTCAACTTTCCAAAATTGTCTTGAACTTACGACTATTAAAAAGTATAACCGTCAGCTCTGAAAACTCACTTTATTTCATTTTGCCTCAGACTTTACAGGTTAAAGCAAAAAATAACTTAGATATATTGGATAAATCCTAGAAAACACTTAAACCTGCGGCAAAAAATAGTATTGGTACTCATTAAAAATAGTCCTATCCCAAAATATTATTTTCTAGGATGAAATGAATTTAGAACTTGAGTCAAAAACGTTCTGTCCAGATGTACATAAATTTCTGTTGTTGTTATGGATTCATGTCCAAGCATTAACTGTATAGAACGTAAATCAGCTCCATTTTCTAAAAGATGTGTTGCAAACGAATGCCTCAAAGTATGCGGACTTATCGTTTTATTCAATTCAATTTTTACAGCTAAGTTTTTAATAATGGTAAAAATCATAGCACGTGTCAGTTGTCTTCCTCTTCGGTTTAAAAAGAGTGTATCTTCAAACCCTTTTTGAATGGCAGTGTGGGTTCGAATAGAATTCTGATATATCTGAATGTATTTTTGAGTTAAATCACCAATAGGTACAAAACGCTGTTTATTTCCTTTTCCGGTTATTTTAATAAAGCCTTCCTCAAAGAATAAATCGGAAATTTTTAAGGCAACTAATTCTGAAACTCGCAATCCACAACCATAAAGCGTTTCGAGCATGGCACGGTTGCGCTCCCCTTCGTTTGTGCTTAAATCAATGGCCGCAATGAGGCGGTCAATCTCAGCTACAGACAAAGTGTCCGGAAGTTTTCGGCCTGTTTTAGGAGTTTCAATAAGTTCTAAAGGATTGTCTGTTCGATAATCTTCAAAAATCAAGTAGCTGAAAAAACTTTTAAGACCCGAAATTATTCTGGCTTGTGAACGTGGATTAACCTGTTTTGACACCTCATAAATAAACTGCTGCACGGTTTCTTCCCCAATTTGAATTGGGGAAACTTCAATTTTATTGGTAATCAAAAAAAGGCACAATCGTTCAATGTCAAAAGAATAATTCTCTATCGTATTCCTAGACAATCCACGCTCGATTTTCAAGTAGGATTGATAGTTTTTTATGTAAGTTTTCCAATTCATAATTACAAAGAAACGCTTTTTTAAGGCATAAAAAAACCTCCTAATTGAGAGGTTTTTTGCTATTATCTTTTAGAAACATTAAAAATGCAACACGAAGCCAACCTTGAACTGAAAGGTATCTTTGTTACTATAATTATCATTCAAACTTATATTATATCGCAATCCAGGCTCAACACTTACGTGTGACCCCAAAAAACCTTCGGTCGCAAACAACTGACTATAAACAATATAAGGCTTCATCTTCAAATAAACAACATCAAAAAGCTACTAAGAATGTATTTACCATAATTTTGGACTAATTTTTGAATATAAGTTTGCATTTAAAAACAATAAATATCCAATAAAACAGTTTTAATAAAGAGTCCCATTTCAATTAAATAATTATCAATATTAAAAAAACAAATTATGAAAAGAATAATTTTAGTAGCAGTGATTCTACTCGCAGCGTCAGTAGACATGCAAGCGCAAATGGTTAAATTTGGTATTAAAGGTGGTTTGAATTACGCAAATCAAACCGGAAGTGATATTACTATTACTAGTAATAATTATAACAAGGAAGCCATTACCAGTTATCATGCTGGTTTAGTTGCAGAGATTAAAGTAACCGATGGTTTTTCTGTTCAGCCTGAATTATTATATTCTACAAAAGGCGCAACTTACAAAAATGCACTAGAAGAATTCAAAAATGAATTGGGTTATTTATCTATTCCTGTTTTGGCAAAATTTCATTTGAACAACACAGTTAGTTTAGATTTAGGACCACAAGCATCTTTCTTATTGAGCGAAAGAAAAAATGTTAATTTTAAAGAGGCTGAAACTTTTGAGTTTGGAGTAGCAGGTGGCCTTGGGTTTAATATCACTAAAAACTTCTTTCTACAAGGTCGTTATGTATTAGGATTGACTGAAGCTACAAAAGAAGCAAAAGTTAAGAACTCAGTGGTTCAAATATCGGCTGGATTTACATTTTAATTTCAATAAAAAATTAAATTCTGAAACCGCTCTATAAATTGGAGCGGTTTTTTTATTTTTACAAAAACAAGAATTATGAAAATCAGTATCATTAATGGACCAAATTTAAATCTTCTTGGCAAACGTGAACCAGCCGTTTACGGAAGTCAGACTTTTGAAGAATATTTCACCTCGCTACAAATAAAATTTCCAACAATAGAATTCAGCTATTTTCAAAGTAATGTTGAAGGTGAATTAATTGATAAAATACAGAAATTTGGCTTTTCATTTGATGGCATTATCTTAAATGCCGGAGCGTACACGCATACTTCCATAGGGATTGGCGATGCTGTCAAAGCAATAACCACTCCAGTTGTTGAAGTCCACATTTCGAATACATTTTCCCGTGAAAGTTTCAGACATCAATCCTATATTTCAGGCAATGCCAAAGGCGTTATTTTGGGTTTTGGATTAAAGAGTTACGAATTAGCAATTCAGTCTTTTTTATAGTTTTAAAATTATAGTAGCTCACCAAAGAAACGGTTTTCAAGGTGACGGAGTCGTTTTTTGGACTCAAGTTTTTAAACATATTGGAGTAAAACAACAATGGTGTTTATAAAAATATAAATCTAATGGAGTTGAAATCCATTAATGAATCTTGACTGCGCTCGATAAGGTAAAAAAACAGTAGACCAAAAGATATTGGTTACTGGTATAAAACAACAAAAAAAGGCACCAGAAATATTCTCTGACACCTTTTTTAGTTATACTATTTTTATGCTTAAACGTTCGGTTCTACATGAATCAGCACATGCCCCAATTCTGGAATTTTTTCACGCAAAGTGTCTTTTAATTTATGAGCTAGATCATGTCCTTCTTTCACCGTAATATTTGATTCAACCGTAGCATGTAAATCCACATGATATTGCATCCCAGCTTTCCGAATGAAACATTTCTCAGTATCGATAATTCCATCTACTTGCAGCGAGACCACTCTAATTTGCGCAATTAAATCATCGTATAAATGTTCGTCCATTATTTCGCCCAAAGCGGGTCTAAAAATAACATAACTGTTATACAAAATGAATCCCGAGGCAAAAAGTGCAGCCCAATCATCAGCAGCTTCGTACCCATTTCCTAAAATCAAAGCGATAGAAATCCCAATAAATGCTGCCACAGAAGTTATAGCATCGCTTCGATGGTGCCAGGCATCAGCTCTCAAAGAAGAACTATTGGTTTGAACACTTCTTTTCATTACTAGCCGAAAAGAATACTCTTTCCAAATAATTATAGCACCCAAAATGATTAATGTCCATGTTTTGGGCAATTGATGCGGTGTTCTAATATTAATGATACTTTCATAGGCAATAACCGTAGCGGAGGTAATTAAAAACCCTACAACCAAAAAAGTAATCAATGGTTCTGCCCTACCATGTCCGTAGGGATGGTTTTTATCTGCGGGTCTATTGGAATATTTGATTCCAAATAACACTAAAAAAGAAGCAAAAATATCTGTAGTTGATTCAATTGCATCAGCTATTAACGCATATGAATTCCCAAAAAAACCAGCAAGTCCTTTGATGATAGCCAAACAAGTGTTTCCTATAATACTAAAATAAGTGGCCTTAATTGCTGTTTGTTCGCTTGACATGCCTTTTTTTTTTAAAAGATGAAATAAAAGAAAAATCGTTTAAATAAACGAAATCGAATTTTAGAGTCAAATTCTTTCTGGCTTACTTAAACGATAATTTCTATGATTTATGTTGTTTATTCGCGTACAATATTAGCTCCAATAGCCCTCAATCGTTCGTCAATACGTTCGTATCCTCTATCGATTTGTTCAATGTTTTGAATGGTGCTCGTTCCTTTTGCGGAAAGCGCAGCAATTAATAACGAAATTCCAGCGCGAATATCTGGTGACGACATCGTTGTTGCTTTGAGTTGTGATTTGAAATCATGCCCCATAACAACGGCACGGTGCGGATCGCATAGCATAATTTTTGCACCCATGTCAATTAGTTTATCAACAAAGAACAATCGGCTTTCAAACATTTTTTGATGAATCAAAACATCACCTTTTGCCTGAGTGGCAACTACTAAAACTATGCTCAACAAATCTGGAGTAAATCCAGGCCATGGTGCATCAGCAATGGTTAAAATAGAACCATCAATATCTGTTTTTACTTCATACCCGTCTACATGAGCAGGAATATAAATGTCGTCTCCACGACGTTCCAGAGTAATTCCAAGTTTTCTAAATGTATTTGGTATTAATCCTAGATTATCCCAGCTCACATCTTTTATTGTAATCTCTGATTTTGTCATTGCAGCCAAACCAATCCAACTTCCTATTTCAATCATATCAGGAAGAATTCTATGTTCGCAACCGCTTAAACTTTCAACACCTTCAATAGTCAATAAGTTCGATCCAACACCTGTTATTTTAGCTCCCATGGAGTTCAACATCTTACACAATTGTTGCAAATAAGGTTCGCAAGCAGCGTTGTAAACGGTTGTAATTCCTTTGGCCAAAACCGCAGCCATAACAATATTAGCGGTTCCGGTTACGGATGCTTCGTCTAATAACATATCAGCACCTTTCAATCCTTTAGGTGCTTCAACCCCATAAAAATGATCTTCTCTGTTGTAACGGAATTTTGCTCCAAGATTAATGAATCCTTCAAAATGCGTATCCAATCTTCTGCGTCCAATTTTATCGCCTCCTGGTTTTGGAATATATCCTTTTCCAAATCGGGCCAAAAGTGGTCCAACAATCATAATAGAACCTCGTAACGAACCGCCTTCTTTCTTGAATGCTTCTGTTTCTAGATACTCTATGTTTACTTCATCCGCTTGAAAAGTATACGAGCCTGATCCTGTTTTATGAATTTTCACCCCTAGATTTCCTAAAAGTTTGATTAGTTTATTGATGTCAATAATATCAGGAATATTATTAATGATCACTTTTTCAGGAGTCAAAAGAACGGCACATAAAATTTGTAACGCTTCATTTTTAGCTCCTTGTGGCGTGATGTCTCCTTTTAGACTAATGCCTCCTTCTATTTTGAAAATTCCCATTTTTTTACAGTTATGAGTTATAAATTATTAGATGTTAGTTAAACGTTACAAATTAAAAGTTAGTACTAAAAGAACACAACTTATCACTCTCAATTTATAACTGATTTTCTACGGTTTTCTATTTTGATTTTTATGTGTAGGATTTGTCTTTCCAGTTTTTAGATTCTTATTGCTAAGAATTTTTGGTTGACCAACAGGCAAAATTTTATTCGAAACTCGTTTGTTGGTTCGTAATAAATCTGTGGTATTTAATAATTCCTCTGAACTTTGAAGCAAATTCAACTTGCCGCCAGAGAGTTCGTATAAATGTTCAAAAATAACATCATCTTTAACCGTGTCTTTATTCCAACTCAAATATGATTTTTTCATGTGATTGGCTATAACTTTTACCAAAGCACTTTTCATTTCACCATCTTCCCATTTATTGGCCACATCAATCATGTATTTTATGTTGTTGCCATAAAACCTATATTTTGGAAAATTTTGTGGGTATTTTAAAACATCGGGTTTTAATTGCAATACTTCACGTGACGGAATTGGATATGGTGAATCAGCCACTAATTTAAAATCAGACATGATAAAAAGCTGATCCCACAATTTGTGCTGAAAATCAAGAACATCTCTCAAATGAGGATTCAAACTTCCCATCACTTGAATAATGTATTTTGCAGCTTTGTTGCGTTCTACATCATCTTCAATTTTAGTTGCCTGATTAATCAATTTTTGCAAATGACGGCCATACTCTGGGATAATCAAATGCGATCTCTCTGCATTGTATTCCAAATGATGTACAACATCGTTCGAGTTTTCTTTAATATATTTTGAATTCATATTTGAATGTATGTTTTTTAATTTTGCTACAACTTAGCCCTATGATTTAGGATCATTCGGGTGTGTTATTTAAAATTATCTTCTTGTTTAAAGGGAAACAATGCCTTCAATTGTAGAAACTTCTAGGTATTTATCTACAATTTCTTGTGAATCTTTCATTGTAACATCAATAGAAATGCTGGTAAACTTTCCTGTTTTGGACTTTCTGGTATTTATAACCGCCCCCATACAATCAAAAGCAGACTCAACTCGTTTCACATTATCACTTTCAGTAGGTACAATAAATTTAAATAAGTATATCGCTGGCCAAGTATTGCTCAAGTCCAACTCCACTTTTAATCTATCATAAAATTCTTCAGTCTTCTTATCCATTGTGTAATTAAAATAAGTACAAAGATACTGTTTCAAACGTAAATTATGAATTTTGAATTATGATTTTTTATCTAATCCCATTTTAACCGCAATGATTTTTTCAAATCCCAATAAGTTTAAGTAAATTTGCGCCTTATTTTTTAAAAGTGCAAAAAGAAATTATAGTTATCATTGGCGGTCCAGGAACAGGCAAAACCACTATTATCGACGGATTGGTCGCTAAAGGACATTGTTGTTACCCCGAAATTTCCCGAGAGGTAACTTTGGAAGCAAAAAAACAAGGAATCGAGCAATTGTTTCTTGAAAAACCGCTACTATTCAGCGAATTACTTCTTGAAGGAAGGAAAAAACAATTTCAAAATGCGACAAAAGAGCCTCATGAAATCGTATTTATCGACAGAGGAATTCCAGATGTTTTGGCCTATATGCATTATATCGGCGATAGTTACCCTGCTACTTTTGATGCCGCTTGCCGGGAACATACTTACTCAAAAATCTTTATTCTTCCGCCTTGGGAAGAAATTTATATCAGCGATGCCGAACGTTATGAAAACTTCGAACAAGCTAAACTCATCTATAATCATCTTACTGAAACCTATCAGAATTATGGTTACAAACTCATAGAAGTGCCAAAAGATACGATGAATAACAGAATTCTTTTTATCTTAGATGAAATTTCTAGATAATTTATAAGTTTAGGATTTACATTTTGGACTGTTTTTCAATAAAATGAAATCTATACTCTATGCAAGAAGCAGTAGCCATTCTTCAAAAATATTGGAAACACGACAAATTCAGGTCGCTACAATATGAAATAATCGATTCCGTTTTAAGCGGTCAAGATACCTTTGCATTGATGCCAACTGGAGGTGGAAAATCAGTTTGTTTTCAAATTCCAGCAATGATGAACGAAGGTATTTGTCTGGTCATTTCACCTTTGGTAGCACTGATGAAAGATCAAGTCGCCAATTTGCAAAAACGAAATATCAAGGCTATAGCGCTAACAGGTGGCATACGATCTGATGAAATGATTGATTTATTAGACAATTGCCAATTCGGAAATTATAAATTCCTTTATTTATCACCAGAACGTCTTCAATCCGACTGGATAATGGACCGAATAAAAAATCTTCCCATAAATTTAATTACTATAGACGAAGCGCATTGCGTATCACAATGGGGGCATGATTTCCGACCTGCTTATTTGAAAATTTCGGCACTAAAAAAACATTTTCCACAAACACCTTTTTTGGCATTGACCGCTACTGCGACACCAAGAGTCAAAGAAGACATCATCAATGAGTTGGGATTACACAAACCACACATTTTCGAGAAATCATTTGCCCGAGAAAATATCGCCTATATGGTTTTTGAAGTCGAGGATAAAGTATTCCGAATAGAACAAATTCTGAAAAAAAATCCACAACCTTCTATAATATACGTACGAAACAGGAAATCGTGTCTGGACATTTCCTCCCAATTGAATTCATTAGGATTTAAAGCTACCTATTACCACGGCGGTCTTTCGTCCAAAGAAAAAGACAAAAACATGCAGTCCTGGATGGATGAAGAGGTGCAGATTATTGTGGCCACTAATGCTTTTGGAATGGGAATTGACAAAGCCAATGTAAAAACGGTCATTCACATTCAGCTCCCAGAAAACATAGAGAATTATTACCAAGAAGCGGGACGTGCAGGAAGAAACGGAGAAAGAGCCTTTGCGATACTATTGACTAGCCCTTCGGATATTATTCAGGCCGAAAGCCAATTTATCAATATTCTACCTGATAAAAAGTTTTTGAACCTCATGTACATCAAGCTTTGCAATTATTTCCGAATTGCTTATGGAGAAGGAATTAACGAACAGTTTACCTTCAATTTGCATCATTTTTGTTTGAAATATGAATTCCCTACCTTAAAAACATACAATGCAATGCAATTTCTAGACCGACAAGGAATTGTCAGTCTATCCCAAGAATTTTCAGAAAAAATCACGTTGCAATTCCTTATTCCTTCCAAAGAAGTGATTCGGTATATGAGTTTAAACCCAAACGATGAGGAAATTATTTTAGCTATCTTGCGCACGTATCCTGGAATTTATGAAATGCAAACCGCGTTCAACCTTCAATTGATTGCTAAGAAATCAAATCACAAGGAAACTGAAGTTCTGGCTGTTTTACATAAATTAAAAGAAAAAGAAATCATAGAATACCATTCTAAAAATAATGATGCCACATTAATTTTCAATGAAGTGCGCGAAGATGACAAAACCATTAATCGGGTTTCTAAATATTTAGAGAATCAAAATCAGTTAAAAAAAGAGCAACTTCAATCCGTTATTCAGTACATCAATGAGAAGAAGCTGTGTAAAAATAAGTTGATTCTAAATTATTTTGGCGAAATAACCACTGTTGATTGTGGTATTTGTTCGTTTTGCATAACCAAAAAAATAAAGAAAAAAGATGTCACATTGCTTTCGAAAGAAATAATTACTTTATTGCAAGCCGAAGATTTAAACTCTAGAGACATACAAAACAAAACTAAAAATAGTCCGGACGAAGTTATCGGTGTACTTCAGGATTTATTAGAAAACAACACTATTTTGGTTAAGCCAAATAACAAATATACTTTACGATCATAATGGAAAAATTACGAATTGTTTTTATGGGAACTCCTGAATTTGCTGTGGGGATTTTAGATACAATAATCCAAAACAACTATGAGGTTGTAGGCGTTATAACCGCTGCAGACAAACCTGCAGGTCGCGGACAAAAATTAAAATATTCAGCAGTAAAAGAGTACGCACTAGCCCACAATCTTACTTTATTACAGCCTTTGAATCTAAAAGACGCTGATTTTTTATCCGAATTAAAAGCATTGAATGCTAATTTACAAATTGTTGTGGCTTTTAGAATGTTGCCAAAAGTAGTTTGGGAAATGCCCTCTTTAGGAACTTTTAATCTTCATGCTTCACTCCTACCGAACTATCGCGGAGCTGCACCGATAAATTGGGCAATCATAAATGGAGAAACTAAAACAGGTGTAACTACTTTTTTTATAGATGATAAAATTGATACTGGTGCAATGATTTTAAGTTCAGAAACCCCAATTGACGAAACTGAAAACGCAGGACAGTTGCATGACCGATTAATGAATTTAGGAAGCAAGACCGTTATTGACACTTTGGAAATGATTGAAAATGGGACTGTATCGACAATTATTCAAAAAGACACCCCCAATACCAAAACAGCTTACAAACTCAACAAAGAGAATTGCAAAATAGATTGGACAAAATCAGCTGAGGAAATAAACAATTTAATTCGAGGTTTGAGTCCTTATCCAGCAGCCTGGTGTATCTTTGGAGACAAAAATGAAGAATGGAATGTAAAAATATATGAAGCTAAAATGATTTCTGAGGATCATAACCTCATGATTGGCAGTTTAGTTTGTACCAAAAAAGAAATGAAAATTTCGGTAAAAGACGGATTTATTCAAATACTTCATTTACAATTTCCTGGCAAAAAGAAAATGAGCACATCAGAATTATTGAATGGGATCTCATTCTCAGAGGAAGTAAAAGTCTATTAATCATATCAAAGACTGTATTTTTTGTTAAATTATCAAATAAACCCTTTTATTTATGAACAAAAAAAATAAGTTATCAACAAATTGAACTAAAATCAGACAAAATACTTGCAAGGAACGTATTTCCTACTAAATTTGTGTATTAACAATTTGTATAACCAACAATTAATAACTTTTATTATGAACAAATCAGAATTAATCGATGCTATCGCTGCTGACGCAGGAATTACAAAAGCTGCTGCGAAATTAGCGTTAGAATCATTTTTAGGAAATGTAGGTGAGACTTTGAAAAAAGGTGGAAGAGTGTCTTTAGTAGGTTTCGGATCATGGTCTGTTTCTGCTAGAGCTGCTAGAGACGGTAGAAATCCTCAAACAGGAAAAACTATTCAAATTGCTGCTAAAAACGTAGTAAAATTTAAAGCAGGTGCAGAATTAGAAGGTGCGGTAAACTAGTTTAATCTCCTTAATATAATTAAAACCTTCCATCTGGAAGGTTTTTTTATACATTTTGACGATTTTATTTGGCACTAGTATAATAAAAAAACTAAATTTATTAAAAATTAAAATCCAATGATTACAGAAAAATTAAAAAAAGGACATTTGCTTATTGCAGAGCCTACGATAATTGGGGATTTATCATTTAATAGATCTGTCATTTTATTAGCTGATTACAATCAAGAGGGATCCATTGGTTTTATAATTAATAAACCCTTGAAATACACCATTCATGATTTAATCCCAGATATTGATGCGCGGTTTAAGATTTACAATGGAGGCCCAGTAGAACAAGACAATCTTTATTTTATTCACAATAGACCTGATTTGATTTCTAACAGTACTGAAATCTCAAATGGAATTTATTGGGGAGGTGATTTTGAATCTACAAAAAGACTCATCAATGAAGGGAAAATAAGCAAGAACAATATTCGATTTTTTTTAGGATATACGGGCTGGGATGAAAAACAATTAGAATCCGAAATGGAGAATAATTCTTGGATTATTACTACAAATAGTTATGAAAATAAAATAATTGGAAAATCAGCCACTCATTTCTGGAAAGAACAAATTATGGAGTTAGGTGGGGATTACCTCATCTGGTCCAATGCTCCGGAAAATCCATATTTAAACTAGTTCGTGTTAATCATATCATTAAGCTGCTGCAATAGCTGAACAGATACTTTTGAAACAAAACTCTTTTTACGATATTGTGTTATCGGCTGAATTCCTTTTATAACATTAGTAATAAATAATTCCTCTGCTTTTTGAAGATCAAATGGAGAGATTGCGGCTTCTATGACCTCTAAATTTTTTATCTTTTTGGCTAGGCTTATTATCTGCTTCCGCATTACTCCATTTAAACAACCTTCAGAAACAGGTGGTGTAATCAATTTGCTATCCAATACCATGAAGAGATTGCCATGCAGCGCTTCAACCACATTCTTACTATCATTAAGTAGTAGGCAATTGTCTAGTCCATTTTCATTTGCAAAAATACTTCCTGTTATATTGATTATTTTATTAGTCGTTTTGATAGACGATAGCAATTGTTTTGTGATATAAAAATCTTTGTATAAATCGACCTCATAATTCATTTTTTCAACAGCATACAAAGTGTTTTGTAGCGCCACTGCATGAATCAAAAACGACACGGTATTATTTTGTGGCAAATAATATCCTCCATCATTCCTGTAAACGGTAATTCTAGCACGTGAAGAAGCTGAGAGTCCGTTTTTATTAACCAAAGCAAGAATTTGCTTTTCTAGGTACTCCATAGTGAAATTCATGGGGATTTCCATTCGAATTACACGCATTGAGGACATCAATCTAAAATAGTGGTCCTCTAGAAAAAGGATTTTATTGTTTATTACTTTAACTGTTTCAAAAACTCCGTCACCATACAAAAAAGCTCGGTTTTGAGTTAATATATTGGCGTCTTGAGACACTATCGTTCCATTAAAATTAATCATAAAAAAAGCCCTAAATTATATTCAGGGCAAAGATAAGTTATAAAATATGATTTTACTATACAGAACCGATCAGATGTTTCAAATCTGAAATTTGATTTTCCCATAATAATGTTGCTTCTTCCACCTCATCTTTATCAGCAAAATCAACTACCATTAACGAAACGTCTTTGGTAAGTTCATCTACTAGAATATGCAATTCAAAAAAGTACTCCGTATCTTTACCTTTGTCATCAACCCACTTAAATTTTACTTTTTCACCCGTTTTCTTAGAGGCTAGTCTTGCTTTTTCCTCGGAGTCATTCCAAATAAAAGTAAAAAACTCACCACGAGAATTGACATTATCGGCAAACCACTCAGACAAGCCAGATGGCGTTGATATATATTGATACAATAATTGAGGTGATGAATTTATGGGAAACTCGATTTCGTAACGTACTTTTTGATCCATGAGTTGCGTTTAATTTTTCGGAAATATATAGAATATAAACCCGAAAAAAAAGTATTTTTAAATATATTTTTTTTTCTTCAAAATATATTTGCAGGCTTTAATATAATTTATATATTTGCACCCGCATTCAAGGGCAATATTCCTTGAGCATTTGGCGAGGTAGCTCAGTCGGTTAGAGCGCAGGATTCATAACCCTGAGGTCACGGGTTCAACTCCCGTCTTCGCTACAAAAACAAACCCTTAAACATCAACTGTTTAAGGGTTTTTTGTCGGGATAATACTTAATCGAATACCGACCTAATCGTACTGGAGTGAGGAATTATATGTAATACCTCCCATAGTATTATGTTATTATACTAAAAAAGGTCCAAATAAAAAATATGATTGACTTCACATTTTTTATTTGAACCTTCAAATTCCATCGCAAATTATCCGAATATTTTGATTTTTATACTTGCCTCCTCAATTGGCGACAAAATTTTGGGATCTAAATAAAATTCTTTTAGCACTCCATTTGTTGAATGTGAAGATAATTGAATATATTACAAAAGAACAGGTTCAAGCAGTAGAGAATAAACTAAACGACAGACCCAGAAAAAGATTTGGTTACAAAACACCAAACCAAGTATATTTACATAAATTAACAAATCAGGAAAAAGT
>JAGOJA010000073.1 GCA_017995345.1 Flavobacterium sp. | reverse complement strand
AAAATGGCATCTACATCAGACATCAAAAACGGATTGTGTATTAAATTCAATAATGATATATACAAAATAATAGAATTTCTTCACGTAAAACCAGGTAAAGGCCCCGCTTTTGTTAGAACTAAATTAAGAAGTTTAACGAACGGAAAAGTATTAGATAACACTTTTTCTGCAGGACATAAAATCGATGAAGTTAGAGTCGAAAACCATAAATTTCAGTTTTTATATCCAGAAGGTGAAGATTTTCATTTTATGAACACGGAGACTTTCGAACAAATTACTTTGAATAGAAATATTTTAGATTCACCAGATTTATTAAAAGAAGGTGAAAACGTAATGGTAAGTATCAATACAGAAACTGATTTACCACTTTCAGTAGATATGCCAGCCTCAGTTATACTTGAAGTTACCTATGCTGAGCCAGGAATCAAAGGCAATACAGCCACAAATGCTACTAAATCTGCAACTGTTGAAACTGGTGCAACGGTAAATGTTCCTTTGTTTATAAACGAAGGGGACAAAATTAAAATTGATACAACATCAGGTTCTTATATGGAACGTGTAAAAGAGTAATTTACAGTTTTTAGTATTCCGTTTTTAATCAAGCTGAATACTGAATACTAAATGTTGAACACTAAATTTATGAAATTCCAAAAAGTTTATACTTTAGAAGAAATTGCAAATATTATCAACTGTGAATATGTTGGGGATGCTAACTTTCCTGTTTCAGGGATGAATGAAATTCATGTTGTCGAGTCTGGTGATATTGTATTTGTAGATCATCCTAAATACTATGAAAAAGCTTTAAATTCAGCGGCAACAATAGTTTTAATCAATAAAAATGTTGCTTGTCCTGATGGCAAAGCGCTGTTGATTTCTGAGGATCCCTTTAGAGATTTCAATAAATTGACCAACTATTTCAAGCCATTTCAATTTTCGAAAGCATCAATTGCTACTTCAGCTTCAATAGGCGAAGGTACTGTAATACAGCCCAATACGTTTGTGGGAAATCATGTTGTTATTGGGAAGAATTGCTTGATTCATTCTAATGTTTCAATTTATGACTACACCGTAATTGGTGATAATGTGATGATTCATGCAGGAACTATTCTTGGAGCCGATGCATTTTATTATAAAAAACGTCCTGAAGGTTATGATCAATTACTTTCGGGTGGTAGGGTGGTCATCAAGGACAATGTAGGCATAGGAGCGCTTTGTACGATTGACAAAGGAGTTACTGGTGATACAATTATAGGAGAAGGAACAAAAATTGACAATCAGGTACATGTAGGTCATGATACGGTAATTGGAAAAAAATGTTTAATTGCTTCACAAACCGGAATTGCAGGCTGTGTGATTATAGAAGACGAAGTTACAATTTGGGGACAAGTAGGAACCACTAGTGGAATTACAATAGGGGCAAAGGCAGTTATTCTAGGTCAAACTGGAGTTACAAAATCAGTTGATGGAGGTAAATCTTATTTTGGTACACCAATTGAAGAATCAAGAGAAAAATTGAAACAACTGGCAAATATTAAAAAGATACCTGAAATTTTAAATAAATTAAAATAATATGTCTGCTAAAGAAATCGTTCAGGAATTTTATAAATCAGATGCTCTTATCAATAGCGAAGTTTTAAAAGATTTTTTGCATCCCGAAGTTATCGTTGAATGGTATAGCAGTAAAGGATTGGTTCAATTGAACTATGATTCTTTGCTAAATTTGACCAATGATTTGAGTAAAGCCTATGTTCGTTCAAAAGTCAGAATTAGTCATATTGTTGCTCAAAAAGATTTAATTTCAGTACGTTATTCTCATTTTGTTAAAACAGTTGAAAACCCAAGAGAAGAGATGTTATTAGCACATTTTATGGTTATTTGGGAAATAAAAGACAATAAATTATTCCGTGGCTATCAAATGAGTCAATTATCTTGATTTATTTTGAAAAAAAAAGACTTCAAAATAATTTGAAAAACCTTACTTTTGCATAACAATTTTCAAAACTACATAAAAAATATATCATGAGTGTTTTAGTTAATAAAGATTCTAAAATTATTGTTCAAGGATTTACAGGAAGCGAAGGAACTTTCCATGCTTCTCAAATGATTGAGTACGGTACTAATGTTGTAGGTGGTGTAACTCCTGGAAAAGGAGGGACTACTCACTTAGATAGACCAGTTTTTAATACTGTAAAAGATGCTGTAGAACATGCAGGTGCTGATACTACTATCATTTTTGTTCCGCCAGCTTTTGCAGCTGATGCAATTATGGAAGCTGCAGATGCAGGTATAAAAGTAATTATTACAATTACTGAAGGAATTCCTGTTGCTGACATGATTAAAGCAAATGGTTATGTTAAAGAAAGAAACGCACGTTTAATAGGACCTAACTGCCCAGGTATAATTACTCCAGGCGAAGCTAAAGTTGGTATTATGCCAGGTTTTGTTTTCAAAAAAGGAACTGTTGGTATTGTTTCTAAATCAGGAACATTAACCTACGAAGCTGCAGACCAAGTAGTAAAACAAGGATTAGGGATCACTACTGCAATTGGTATTGGTGGAGACCCAATCATTGGAACTACTACAAAAGAAGCTGTTGAATTATTGATGAACGACCCAGAAACTGAATGTATCGTAATGATAGGTGAAATAGGTGGACAATTAGAGGCTGATGCTGCTCATTGGATTAAAGCTGATGGTAACCGTAAACCAGTTGTAGGTTTCATTGCAGGGGTTACTGCTCCTCCAGGACGTACAATGGGACATGCTGGCGCTATTGTTGGTGGATCTGACGATACTGCAGAAGCTAAAAAACAAATCATGAGAGAATGTGGAATTCATGTTGTAGATTCTCCAGCTGAAATCGGTAAAAAAGTAAAAGAAGTTTTAGGTTAATCTAAACTCTAATTAAATATTTTAAAAGCCTCACATTTTGTGGGGCTTTTTTATTATAAATTGAATTAAAGAAATATCTTTGCACTTTATTAAAAGAATCTTTTATTTTAGATTTTATCCTAATAAAAACAAACATAAACGAATGGTTTCTAATAGACCTCACGATTTTGTGGGGTATTTTTTTGCCGATGCCAAATTAAATTAAAACAATATGTACAAAGAGTTAAAGAAATTCAAAGTTACCAATCAGTTTTTATTCACTACAGAAGATAGTTTAGCTGAAGTATGTAATGCTTCAGAAGGATCAGGAGTATTTTTAGTGTATGCCGTAGGAGAAGAAAAAGAGTTAATCATGGTTGGTTCTACTGGAACTGTTCAAAATAATGGAACTTTGAAAATTAAAAATGGTGGTCTTAAAGAAAAAATTGTAGAAGGACACCAATTTGCAAAAACAGGAAGAAAATATTCTTGGCCAGCACAAATGAAAATCGAAGATATCAATACTCTTGAGGTGGTTTGGTATGAAACTTTTAATGACCAAAATAAAGGAATTCCAACATTTGTAGAAGGGCAAGTTTTACAAAATTTCTTAGACGAAAATGGAAGATTACCAAAATGGAACGTAGCATTCTAATCTGGTATAACAAAATATTTTATATAGAAAATGCTTTACTTTGGTAAAGCATTTTTTGTACGTAAAAATTATAAACTTAATTGATATAATTGAAATTTTTTTTAAAAAAGGATTTATTCTATATTTGACAACTCTAAGATAGCCCTGATAGCAGTGAAAATCCTTTTATGTTTTTCATTAAAACATAAAAGATTGCAGCGAATAGCAGGAATAGCTTCAAATAAAAACTAAACTAATTTTTGAATATGAAATTACTAGAAGGAAAAGTCGCAATAATTACAGGCGCAAGTCGCGGAATTGGAAAAGGAATTGCAGAAGTTTTTGCAAAACATGGTGCAAATGTAGCTTTTACCTACAGTTCATCAGTAGAATCAGCTTTAGCATTAGAAAATGAATTGAATGCTCTTGGAATTAAAGCTAAAGGATACCAATCTAATGCTGCTGATTTTAATGAAGCGCAAAAGTTTGTAGATGCTGTAATTGCCGAATTTGGAACGGTTGATATTTTAATTAACAATGCAGGAATTACTAAAGACAACTTGCTAATGCGCATGTCTGAAGAAGATTTTGACAAAGTAATCGATGTCAATTTAAAATCGGTTTTCAATATGACTAAAGCTACTCAACGTACTTTCCTAAAACAACGTTCTGGCTCTATAATCAATATGAGTTCAGTGGTAGGCGTGAAAGGAAATGCAGGACAAACTAATTATGCTGCATCTAAAGCGGGCGTTATTGGTTTTTCTAAATCAGTAGCTTTAGAATTAGGATCGCGTAACATTCGTTGTAATGTAATTGCTCCAGGATTTATAGAAACCGAAATGACGGCTAAATTAAACGAAGATGTTGTAAAAGGCTGGAGAGACGGAATTCCGTTGAAACGCGGCGGTACAACTGAAGATGTTGCGAATGCATGTTTGTTCTTCGCTTCTGATATGAGTGCCTATGTAACGGGTCAGGTTATGAATGTTTGTGGAGGAATGCTTACCTAATAATTCATTAAAAGATTATAAGATTTTTGATTGTCTTAATTAATTTTTTAGTCTTTAAATCTTATAATAAAAACTAAATGACAACAACTACATTGCTATTATTGCTTGTTTCTTTACTAATAGCTGGTGGTTTGTCTTTTTTTCAATACATCTACAAAGCCAAAAACAAATCGAAAATCGGTTGGTTTTTGGCTTTTTTACGTTTTTTGTCCCTATTTGGAATTTTACTATTATTGATAAATCCGATACTTACCAGAAAAACGCTGGAAGTAGTCAAAACACCTTTGCCAATTGTTATTGATAATTCGAGTTCTATTTCATTTTTGAAAGCCAATGAAAGGACTTTAGAATTGTATAAAAAAATGCAATCAAACTCGGATTTACAACAGAAATTTGATGTACAATCCTATCAGTTTTCAGATGATTTTGGACCTACGAAAACATTTGATTTTAAAGGAACTCAATCGAATATTGATATTGTAGCCAAAAATCTGAAAAGCATTTATAAAAATGCAACCTATCCAACGGTTTTGATTACGGATGGAAATCAAACCTCTGGGAATGATTATGTTTATAGTTTTGATGCTGCAAATAAAGTATATCCGATAATTGTAGGTGACACAACGACTTTTTTAGATTTTAAAATCAATCAGCTGAACGTCAATAAATATGCTTTCCACAAAAATAAATTTCCTGTAGAAGCTTTTTTACAGTATTCAGGAACTAAAAGTATAACGGCTGATTTTATCATTTCACAAGGAAATTCGGTACTCAGTAAACAATCGATTGCTTTTTCACCAGCTAAGAAAACAGCAACTGTAAGCGTACTTTTACCGGCTGATAAAATAGGATTACAGGTTTTTAAAGCTACAATATCATCAAAAGAAAAAGAAAAAAACACGTATAATAACACTAAGAATTTTGCGGTTGAAGTCATTGACCAAAAAACAAATATTGCTATTATTTCAGCTATAAGTCATCCTGATTTAGGTGCGATGAAAAGAGCAATTGAATCGAATGTACAGCGTAAAGTAACGATTGCTAAACCAAATGAAATCAAATCATTACAAGATTATAATGTTTTGATTTTATATCAACCGACAACAGACTTTAAAACTATTTTTGAGAATAATAAAGGTACCGGAATCAATACGTTTATTATTACCGGAAACAACACTGATTTTAATTTTCTGAATCAGCAGCAGGATAATTTGAACTTTAAAATGAGCGGACAAAAAGAAGATTATTTGTCGGTTTTTAATGGGCAGTTTAATTTGTTTGCAGCTGACAATATCGGTTTTGAAAATTTACCGCCTTTGCAAAATGCTTTTGGAACCGTAACTACAAAAGGTGCGGTGTCTGTTTTGCTTTCGTCCAAAATCAGATCTATAGATACCAATTCACCTTTGTTGGCTTTTGCCGAAAATCAGGGTAAACGAGCCGCTTATCTTTTAGGAGAAAACAGTTGGAAATGGCGTTTACAAACCCATGTCAATAATCAGTCCTTTGAAAAATATGATGTTTTCATCGATAAGATTATTCAATTTTTGGCTTCTAATAATTCTAAAAAATCACTGGTGGTTGAACATGAAAGCTTCTATAATTCAGGTGAAGCCATTGAAATAACCGCTCAATTTTTTAATAAAAATTATGAGTTTGATGAAAAGGCCCGTTTGACAATTGCGGTGACCAATACCAAAACGAAGCAAACTAAAAATTACGATTTATTAAAAGGAAATAATTCCTACAAAGTCAATCTTGATGGATTGAAAGCGGGTTCTTATTTGTTTACAGTAAAAGAATTGAATTCTAAAACGACTTATTCCAGTAGTTTTGAAATTCTTGATTTTGATATCGAAAAGCAATTCGTCAATCCCGATGTGGAGAAATTGACACAATTAGCCACGCAAACACAAGGAAAAGCTTTTTTCCCGGACCAAGTTGATGTGTTGATTAAAACGCTTTTGGAAAATGACGAATACAAAGCGATAGAGAAGAACATTGTTACTAAAACTCCTTTAATCGATTGGATTTGGTTATTGGTTTTAATTTCATTTTTGCTGGCAACGGAATGGTTTGTTCGAAAATACAACGGATTGCTGTAAAACAATTAAACAACATGGATTTTAGACTGAAAGTATTTTATACTGTTGCCAAGCGGTTGAGTTTCACTAAAGCTGCGACCGAATTGTTTATTACGCAACCTGCTATTTCTAAGCACATACAAGAATTAGAGGAACAATACAAAATCAAACTCTTTGACCGACATGGTTCTAAAATTGCGCTGACAACTGCCGGCGAAATAGTATTAAAACACGCCAAAAACATTTTTGACGTCTATCGGGAGATCGATTTTGAAATGAGTACACTGATTAATCAACGCTCTGGTTTGTTACGCTTAGGAGCGAGTACCACTATCTCTCAGTACATCATTCCTCCAATTTTAGCTCGTTTTCATCAAAAATTGCAGGATGTAGAAGTGAGTTTGCTAAATGGAAATACAGAACAAATTGAAATCGCTTTATTAAAACAGGAAATTGAAATAGGAATTGTTGAAGGACAATCAAAAAACAAATCCATTAAATATACAGCGTTTTTAAAAGATGAATTGGTTTTAGTCTGTAAAAGCTCCAATCCATTAGTTCGTCTGGCTGAAGTAGCTCAAGAGGAACTTAAACAGATGCAATTTTTAATGCGTGAACAAGGTTCTGGAACACTTGAAGTTATTGAACATGCATTGAAACCGTTTGAAATTAAAATATCCGAATTAAAAATCGAAATGCAATTAGGAAGTACAGAAAGTATAAAATCCTATTTAATGAACTCTGATTGTGTAGCTTTCATATCCATTCATGCGATAGAAAAAGAGCTTAAAAGCAATGAATTAGCTATATTAGACATTAAAAATCTTAGTATTGAACGTTTTTTTTATATTATTACACTACAAGGGAAAACCGATTCACTATCGGATTTATTTATCCAGAACATTTTTAATCATTATAATTTAAAGTTATAGCGGATTAAAAATTACGATTTGTATTACTAGTTTTATCGCTCCACCTTTGTAGGGAACTAATTCAATAACTTTACATTGGAAACACATCAAAAAGGAGTTCAAAAAGAATCTTTTATAGTACTTAAAGCAAATTTCAAATTACAGCAACTCATTTTTATTGTTTTGCTACTGTTTTGTACCACAATTTTTGTTTCTCCGCCAATTGCTTTAGTATTAGGATTGATTGTTGCCAATTTTTTTGGACATCCTTTTTTAAAATGGAATCATAAAGCCACTACTTATTTGTTGCAATTTTCAGTAGTGGGACTAGGATTTGGAATGAATGTTCACAGTGCTGTCTCTGCCGGAAAAGAAGGCTTTTTATTAACAATAGTTTCTATTGTAAGCACTTTAGTTTTAGGGACTTTTTTGGGCAAATGGTTTAAAACTGAAAAGAAAACATCTCATTTAATTTCTTGTGGGACTGCAATTTGTGGCGGAAGTGCAATTGCAGCGATTGCTCCAGTAATCAAATCCAATGAAAAACGAACGGCCGTTGCTTTGGGAGTGATATTCATTCTGAATTCGGTGGCATTATTTGTATTCCCTGCAGTAGGGCATTGGTTGGATTTATCACAAAATGAGTTTGGATTGTGGTGCGCTATTGCCATTCATGATACCAGTTCTGTAGTGGGAGCAGCTAGTAAATATGGCCCAGAAGCCTTGAAAATTGCCACGACGGTAAAATTAGCTCGTGCCTTATGGATAATTCCTCTAGCATTGATTACGGCATTTGTTTTTAAAAATAGATCGGGAAAAATTAAAGTTCCCTATTTTATTGGATTGTTTATTCTGGCGATAATTGTCAATACCTATTTACCAGAAATGGAAGCTATAAGTGTGCATTTGGTTTCAGTTGCCAAAATAGGATTGACAGTGACTTTGTTTCTAATTGGAGCCGGATTAAATAGTGCTATTTTGAAATCCGTAGGGTTGATGCCGCTTGCACAAGGATTTTTACTTTGGACATTTATCGCAACTGCTACTTTGCTTTCAATTATTTATTTAAAATAGCTTTCTTAAAGATTGCTTTACGTTTGATTACAAAAAAACTCAATCGGATATAATCATATAATAGTGCTATCAATAAGAAAGTTGCCGCCACAAAAAGTGTTTTTAATTGCAAAGCATTATAAATAAAACCGCCCGAAATGCAGCCTATAAAAAAGAACGCAATAATGGATAATCTCAAATAAATACTTTTTTTTAATCTTTTCCTTTCTTCGGGTTTTTTATAGAAAAATAATTGAGATAGTTCAATTCCCAAATCGGTAAAAAGCCCTGTTAAATGGGTTGTTCGGACTGTAGATTTAGAGATTTTTGTTACCAAAGCGTTTTGCATTCCCATAGCAAAAAGCATCGAAGAAGCCACCCATTTCCCTTCATTACTGCCTAATTCTGTTTGTACCCCAAAAATCGCAACACCGATTAAAATAGTAATTTCAATTGAAATAGGAATGACATGATGCAAGTTGGGGTGTTTTTTAGAAACCAATTCTGATAAAAAATTAGAAATAAAAGCCCCAAACAAAAAGAAAATAATAAATACAAAAAAGGTCATTGCTGCTGCGTAATCACGTTTCATGATTTCCTCGGCAAAGTAGGCAAAATGACCGGTGACATTAGTGATTAATGTTTGTATTGATAAAACTCCCGTAACATTTACCATTCCGGCAACAAAAGATAATAAAGCGGCTAAACGTAGATTATGAATAAACGTTCTATTTTTTCCTTGTAGACGAAACATATTTAAAGTTTTCTTTTTCTAATTGACACAATCTTTTTTAATAACAATTTAAAGAAATACATTTGTACTTCAAAAAAACGAAATTTAATGAAAATTTTTAAAATTAGACCTATACTTATCGCTTTATCTACTCTTGGAGTTGCTTTTTTTCTTTTGTCATGGGGAGTTATTGGACATGAACGAATCAATAGAGCTGCGGTAATGGCACTTCCAGCACCATTACAGACCTTTTTCTATAATCATATTGATTATATCACCCAAGAATCGACTGTTCCGGATTTAAGAAGAAATGTTTTGAATGACAAAGTAGAACCGCCACGTCATTATTTTGACATGGAGAATTTTGGTGCGGTTTCGACTTTCCCTAAAACGATCGAAGAAGCTCAAAAAAAATATGACGAAAAATTTTTGAATAAAAATGGTGTATTGCCTTGGCATATTCAGGACATGATGGTCAAATTGACAAAGGCTTTCAAGGATAAAAGAAAGAATGAAATATTGTTTATTGCGGCTGATCTAGGGCACTATATTGCAGATGCGCACATGCCGTTGCACACTTCAGACAATCATGACGGACAAAATACGAATCAAAAAGGAATTCATTCTTTGTGGGAAAGCCGTTTGCCAGAATTATTTGTGAAAGAGTACAAGTTGAATGTAGCGCAAGGAAAATATATTGAGAATGTAGACCAAGCAATATGGGATTTAATTTTTGATACGCATAGTTTAGTAGAACCATTATTGGCAGCTGATAAAAAACTTAGAACTGCAACTGCTGAAAACAAAATTTACGTTACAGATTCCGATGGAAATATTGTTAAAAACAAATACGGAGGAATGTTATATTCTGATGAATATGCGGGTAAATTACATACGGATTTGAACGGAATGGTTGAAAAACAAATGAAAAAAGCAATCACCTTAACAGCCAGTTTTTGGTACACGGCATGGGTAAATGCTGGTAAACCTGATTTAAGCAAGCTAGATGCTAGCGAACTTACAAAACGCAATCGTAAATATTTAAAGAAGGATTTAAAAACATTTGAACATGGAACTCTTTTTGGTTTAAGTAACGAAAAAGAATAAGTTTTAAATTCCAGGCATAAAAAACGGGTGAGATTTAAATCTTACCCGTTTTTTTATACTAATTAATTTTCTGATATTTCTTCTCTTTCAAGATGTCTGAGGCAGTTTGATAATACGAAATGGTTTCCTTTACTAAATCCGTTCTTTCTTTTGTCAATGGTATTTGATCGTAGAAAATTTGAAAATCAGGTGCTACTTTCTGATTTGGTCTTAAAGTTAGCTGAAACTGTTTGACCCTTTGTTTAGGCGAAATAATCGTTAGAATATTGTCTTTTATCAACCCTAAATCCTGATAAGTTGCAATCAAAGCTCTAGGTTTGTAACCTGGTTTTAAAACATCCTGACCATAAAACTTACTTTGATAATTAAAGTTTAATAAGCCTAAAACCGTTGGCATAACATCTATTTGTGACATCAGATTGGTGTAATATTTAGGTTCCACAAAACTAGGACTATAAATTAGAGCTGGAATCCTGTATTTATCTGCTGGAAGTTCTGTTTTTCCAGCACTAGAAGCGCAATGATCGGCTACAATAACAAATACAGTATTATTGAACCAAGGTTGCTTCTTGGCCATTTCAAAGAATCTTTTCATGGCATAATCCGTATATTTTACACCTCCATCACGGGATTTAGAATCCCCAGGAATATCAATTGTACCATTAGGATAGGTAAAAGGTCTGTGATTGCTCACAGTCATAATATGATTAAAAAACGGCTTGCCTGACTGCGCTTCTTTATCCATAATTTTAATGGCCTTATTGTACATATCTTCGTCACAAACACCCCAAATATTATCAAAAGTAATTTCGTTTGGTTTGAACGTTTTTTTATCTACAATATCATAATTATTCCCTGCAAAAAAATCTTCCATATTATCAAAAAAAGCATCGCCACCATACATATATTTCACATCATACCCTTTTTGTTTGAAAATTGCCCCAGTAGAGAATTTATTTTTATTATCTTTCCTTTTTACCACACTTTCGCCAGCAGTAGGAGGAAAACATAATGTAACGGCTTCAAGACCACGAACGGTTCTATTTCCTACCGCATAAAGATTAGTAAAAACCAAACTTTTAGTCGCTAAACTATCTAGGAAAGGAGTAATGTTCTGTTCATTACCATACATTTTCATAAACTCAGCACTATAACTTTCGATGGTTATCAAAACTACATTTTTATGATTTTCTGCAGCTTCACCTTTTATTTGTCTTAGTGTTGTTTCTCCGGAAATTGATGGAAGTTGTTGTTGTAATTGCGCATAAGCTTCACTATTAGGAACTGTTTTATAGAATTTAAAATAATCTAATTCGCTGTTCATAAATGCAAGATAAAATTTATAAACACCATTGGCTTGTAATTCATTGGCAAATATATTTTGAGCATTTTCCTTGACGGCTAAAGCTGGAATTGAAAACAAAGACAACCCAAAAAGAAGGATATAAATTCCCGATATTTTCATTTTTTCTACAAAATTTGGAATACTTTCAATGTATACTTTTGATTTTTTTACAATGTAAAAAGTAACGACACCAGCTACAATAAATAGTGCTGAAAATATTGGAATAACAGGATAAGACTCCATGATGTTTCCAATAACTTCATTGGTATAAATTAAATAATTTACCGCTATAAAATTATATCTCACACCAAATTCATTCCAAAAAAAGTACTCGCTGATTCCGTTTTGTAAAATTAAAATCACATAGAGGAATATAACAAATGAGAAGAGCCAAAACCTAATTTTGTTTCGATATTTTGGTAAAAAAAGCAGCAATCCGAATAAAATGGTTTTTATGGAAAGAAAGATTATCGCTATTTTAGGTAGAGCACTTCCATATTCGTTAAGCATAGTGTTTCCAAAGGAAATGTACAGCAGCAAGCTTACGAATAACCCAAAAATAATGTATCCATAAGGCTTGTAATATTTTGAATTGGATATAAAAATAAGATAGAGCCACAAAAAGCCCGTTACTAATATAAAAATGAAAAAATCAGATAAAAACCCAAAGAGGAATAAGGATAAGGTATCAACCCATGCAAAAGTAGTTTGGGTTATGGGGTGAAAAAAAAGAATTACTCTTATAATAAAGCTTACAGAAACGTAAAACAGAAGCAGATAATAAAAAGGAGAAACTTTTTTAGCTAAATTCATAATAATTAAATTTTAGGCAAAAGTAGAACTAATCAGTGTTCTTATTTTGTAAAACTTCCTTAATTTTTATCAAAATTAATATTAGCTTAAAATAGAATGCGATAAGAATTCAGTTAAAATAAAATGAATAATTTTGAATAACTAAAAAATCAGTTTTAGGTATAAAAATATAAATTTACAAAAACTATAAAAATGCACATACTAATTGTAGAAGATGAAACAGGAATTATTCAATTTCTGCAACAAGGATTAGAAGAAGAAGGCTATACAATTACCACTGCTTTTGATGGTTTGAAAGGATTTGAGTTGTCCCAAAAAGAAAATTTCGATTTGATTTTACTGGATTGGATGCTTCCTAAAATGACTGGGGTAGAACTTTGTAAAGCTATTCGGTTGAAAAACAGCAAAACTCCAATCCTTTTTCTAACCGCCAAAGATACTGTTCAAGAAACCATTGAAGGACTCAAAGCAGGCGCTAACGATTATATTAAAAAACCCTTCAACTTTGATGAATTAGTAGAACGTATTAAAATTCATTTTAGAAACCAAAAAGAGGATGAAATTCTGACTCTTGGAACTATTGAAATTGATATAGCACAGCATCAGGTTTTAGTCAATAAAAATGAAGTAGCACTGACGCAACGTGAATTTGAGCTATTGACGTATTTGGTGAGAAATAAAGGCAAAGTATGCACTAGAACACAGATTATTGAGGATGTTTGGGACATTCATTTTGAATATGACACCGGAGTTATTGATGTTTTTATGAATGGAATACGCAAAAAATTAAATTTAAAAATTGAACAAGACTACATAAAAACCGTTCGTGGTGTGGGCTATATTGCTAATGACTAAATAAAAATGCAACAACTTTCCTTTAAAAATAGAATCGCCTCACATTACATTATCACTACAGCTTTATTGATTTTTGTAGTTTTTTTTGTAATCTATTCCATTGTAAAACTAAGTGTTTACAATCATCTTAATACTGATATTGCAAAAGAAGTCAAAAACCATTTGAATGAAATTGGAATCAAAAACAATACCTTTTACCTTATGCACGCACGAGAATGGGAGGAGCGTGAGCATAACACTGTTGATGTAAATCCTGTATTTATTCAGTTTTTAGATAAAAACGGAGACGTTATCGAAAAATCTCCAAACCTAAAAAATGAAGTATTATATTTTAATAAAGATATTCCTAATAATGAGTTGTTTGACACCAAGATATTAGGTAACAAAATTCGCCAAATTCAAGTTCCAATTTTTGAAGGCTCTAAAATAATAGGTTATTTGATAATCGCTATGTCGTTAGAAGGTGCATTGATAGTGCTACAAAATTTAGAAGAAATATTAATTATTGCCTATCCTTTAATTTTGATAGTACTCTTCTTTATTGCCCGTTTTATTGCAGGACGAAGTATTAAGCCTATTAGTTCTATTATTAAAACTTCAAATATTATTACAAAAGACAATCTAACTTCTAGAATTCCACTTCCCCAAAACAAGGATGAACTATTTGTTCTGTCGCAAACTATCAATAACTTACTAGACCGAATTGAAACTGCCATTGAAAGAGAAAAACAGTTTACTTCCGATGCTTCGCATGAATTAAGAACGCCGTTAACGGTCATTAAAGGAACTTTGGAGGTTTTGATACGAAAACCTAGAAATCCTGCTGAATACGAAGAAAAAATTAATTTTTGTGTAAAAGAAGTAAATCGGTTGAATCATTTAGTAGATCAATTACTCTTGTTGGCTCGATTTGAAAACCAAACACAAACTTTAAAACTTGAAAATGTATACCTAAATGCGCTTTTTTTAGATACAATTGCTCGTTATTCTTCTAGTATACAAGCTAAAAAAATTAATGTTTTAACTGAATTTTCTCAAGATTTTTACTTGAAAACAGATAATTATTTATTCTCTATTATAATAAACAATCTCATTTCAAATGCAGTGAAATATTCTAATTCAAATGATGATTTAACGGTTAAAATAATAAATAATGGGGTAAAGGTTGAATGTTACATCATCGATTCAGGTATTGGAATACCAGCAGAAGATTTAGAAAGAATTTTCAATCCATTTTACCGTTCTAAGTCAAGCGATCATCCGGAAATCAAGGGAACTGGTTTGGGATTATCGATCGTAAAAAAATTGTGTTCACTACTTGGTATTACTATTTCTATTACGAGCCAAGAAGATGTTGGAACAAAAGTGATTTTAAGTTTATTTGAAGCATAACTTAAGTTGTTCTTAAGGAAAACCTTATCTTTAAGCATTACTTTTGAAGTCTAAATAAGATAACAATGCTCGAAAAAATTATTGCTTTTAGTTTAAAAAACAAACTGATTATTTTACTCTTTACTTTAGG
>JAGOJA010000155.1 GCA_017995345.1 Flavobacterium sp. | reverse complement strand
TCAACAATGATTTCGGGTAATAATAACTTGATTAGTTCGCTATAAGAATCTTGCATTTGTATCTAATTTTAAAAATACAAATATCTAGATTTTAATATTTCCCCACAACATTTAGACTTGATCCGTTTTGTTTCTGGTCCAGGATTACTGTATTGTTTTAAAAGAAAAAAATCATCTTGTTGTAGCAAGATGATTTTTTATTCTAATTATGGAATTAAATGTAGCTTTTAGGGCGTTTTACTTTTGGTTTTTGATACTAGTAACATATTCTGTTAATTTCTTCCCGTAAAGTGATTTTGCTACTTTTGGAGACATTGATTTTTGGATTGTATCTAAATATTTTACGTTGATGTCATATATTTCGGACAAGGCGATGTAAGGTGCTACCTCAAAGTCTCTGTTGTTTAAGGCAAAATTAGTGGCAAACAAATACTTCCTTTTGGTATTAGAATCTTGTTTTGCGCTTAAGCTATCTGCGGCTTTTGTATCTTTATTTTTGATTGCATTGAACCTTTTTTCAATGAGTGTAAGGTTTTCATCTGTGAAACGGGTGTTAATCTTTTTATATTCTTCAAATATTTCCTGATTTTTTGACCCTGTAATTTTGGCATCAGATAAATAACGGTCTAAGCTGGTTTCGATTGTTATAGTTCCCGGTTCAGCAAAAAATGATAGGTTGTTGTCTAAAGAATTGCTCACGCCTCTGTCTAAGAATAAATAAAGCATTTCAGGAGATTTAAGATCGAGATTGCTTTCAAATGTGGAACTGCCATCAATATGGATTGTGTCAATAGCTACTAATGTAGTATCAACGACTCTCTGGATGTACAAGGTTCCTTTTTTTAATCCTTTGATGTTTCCAGTAATATGCAAATTGCCTTTAGTTTCATTCTGGTTGCAGGCGGATAATAATAGGAGTGCAACGAATACAATAATAGATTTTTTCATGTGAAGTTAAAATTTATTTTTTTTTTGGAACATAGTTTCGCCAGTCTTTTTATGATTTCTCCCGAAGCTTCGGGATTAAATCATGACGATTTTATAGTGTTTCTATTTTGGCGCAAAATAAAGAAAATTGTTGGAATGATTTCAGTAAACATTCAAATTTCACAAAAAAATCCCAATCTATTTCTAAATTGGGATTTTGGAAATTATTTAAATTTAGGCTTTAAGCCAAGCTTCTTTCAAAGACTTTTTTGTTGCATCAGTTGCTCTTAGTCCTTCTTTTTCTTCATAAGGAAGGTTCACTTTTCCTTTGATTACTTTTTCCTTACCGTCACGTTTTATTTTAATTGTGATGGCCTCGTTTTCTTTCCAGTTTTGACTTTCAGTAATCATTTCATAAATAGTGTCTAATGAATAGGGCTTATCATTAATAGACACTAGAATGTCACCTCCTTTTAGACCCAAATTTGTATAAAAGACGTTTAATTCCATACCAGGCATCACGATGATTTCTTTTGTTTGTTGATTTACGGTAATGTATGGCATTTGTCCTTTTAAGAATACGTTTCCAGGTGCTTTTTCTACAGATTTTGTAACTCCAACTTTAGCTAGGTACGTTTCGTAGGGAATTGGTGTTGCGCCAGAAACATAAGTAGTCAAAAAGGTGCCCACTTCTGGATAGGTAAATGAAGTTATTTTAGCAAAAAGCTCATTGTCATTAAATGGTTTTGAAGCACCGTATTCATTAGATAATTTTTGCATCAAATCAAGAATTCCTCTTTCGCCATTACTTTTTTCTCTAATGATAATATCCAAACACATTCCAATAAGTGCCCCTTTTTCATAAACGTTCAAATACTGTGTTTTGTAAGGTTCAGTCAGTACATTAGTACTCATTGTTGTAAAAGGCATTATGTCATTCATGGCATTTGCATGCTCCATTTTTTCAGCCATTCTTGACAAGAAATCTTCTTCAGTTATTAACCCTTGGTTGATTTGAAAAAGATTGGCAAAATATTCTGTAACTCCTTCGTACATCCATAAATGTTGTGACATTTTTGGTGCATTATAATCAAAATCATGAATCTCTTTAGCATGAATCGATAAAGGTGTTACAATATGAAAAAACTCATGAGAAACTACATCTATCATTGATTTTACTAATTCTTCCTTAGACATCATTTCCGGTAAAACAACCGTGGTTGCTGTGGGATGTTCTAAAGCTCCAAACCCTTTTGCATCATTATCAGTCAAGGTAGATAAATACAATAACACACTGTATTTTTTTGTTGCATTGATTTTTCCTAAAAAGGTTTTTTGGGCGGTCATCATTTTTTTCATTTCCGGCGTAATGCTTTCTGCAGTCACTTTTCCAGTTGGAGAATACACACCAATCAGGATTTCCATACCATCTATAGTAAAAGTAGTGTAGTCCGGTTTTGCATACAGTATTGGATTTTCAACTAATTCTGCATAGCGGGCTGTTGTAAATTTATCGTTGGTTGTGCTCGCATCTTGGTCTGTCATTGAGGTTGCTCCCCAAAGCGTATCTGGATGTGAAATATTTACAGTATACGAAAGGTCTTTTTTATCTTGAAAATAACCCACAAAACCATGCATATTTAGCATGAAGTTTTTCCCTGCGTCTATGTTTGTTCCAGCTGGAGAAAAAATATCATTTTGACCAAAACCGTCTCCTTTTTCGGTGTCAAAGCTGTCATTTACCCAATAGGTTATTTTTACTAATGTTTTGGCATTTTTAATCGACCAAGTATTATCATCCGTTTTAGTAACGGAGAGTAGGTTTTCTTTGCTGTCAAATGCTTTAAAATCCTCTATGAATTTTCCGTAATTATCTATAGAATAGGTTCCAGGAACAATTTTAGGAATGCTATAAGTCACTTCATCTAAACTAATTTTTGGAGCGGTAATCGTGACCATTACTTTGTCATCCTTTACATCATTCAAATTTATAGCAACCTCCACTTGTTCTTTTGCTACAGCAGTAACAACTGGGCTTACAGTTTTGCAGCTCCAAAGCATTGAAGCAAATGCTAGTGAGAATAGTATTCTTTTCATTTTATTTTTTGATTTTGTTTTCTGATAAGTCTGCCAGACTACTAAATTGTTACAGTTATAATGCTTTTATGAAAACAGTAATTGGGTTTGTTAATTTTGGAGCTATTGGTGCATCTGGATTAGAATAAGATTGTATGTTTTCAGTATCGTCTCCTTTAATTTCTTTAAAAATATGATTCATGTTTTCGATCAAAACAAGTTCAGCCTCTGGCTTTGCTTTTTTTAGTAGTTCAGCGTCGTGAACCGCTACTTGCAAATCCTTGGTTCCATTTACGATTAATACTGGCATTTGTAATTTAGCAATTTCAATTTGTGGATTATATTTTATCCATGAAATCATATAAGGCTGAACACTTTCTCTAAAAATGGAAGCTAGCATGGGGTTTTTTAATTCGAATGTTTTTCCGCTTTTAAGGATGTTTAGATTGTCTTGGACTTCCTCTTTTAAGTACGGCGCTTGTTTTGCTATTTGCTCTACTAAAACTGTATCAATGGTTCTTCCGGCTCCTGCCAATGAAATAAAAGCATCTGCTTTGCCATTTGCGGCTATCATTCCTATTAACGAACCTTCGCTGTGTCCGGCAATTATTATTTTATTGTATTTTTTCTGATTTTTAAAAAATAACAGCACTGCTGTGGCATCAGTAATGAAATCATCAAAAGTTAGGGTTGCCTCATTTACGGTTCCGGCTTTCATTTGAGCAAGGATTCTTTTGTCATAACTAAAAACGGCAATATCATTTTTTGCTAATTCTTCGGATACGTATTTTAACGAATTATTTGTTATCCCTTTTTGATTTCCATCTCTATCTGTAGGTCCCGAACCAGCGATAAGTAGGACAAGATTCGTTTTTTTGTTCTGTTTCAAAGGCAAATACACCGTGCCTTTTATCAGTGGATTTATAGAAATTTCCTCTGTGTTAAATGATTTAAGAACTGTTTCTACTTGAGAATAACACAGTGCCGAAAATAATGTCAAGAATACGAGCAGTGATTTTTTCATTTTATTTTTCGTTTAATAGGTTTATAGTTTCTTGCGGGTTGTTGACTTCTATAATTAGTTTGTCGTAATAGGTGTCTTTGATTTCGACAATAATTGCATTTTGTTTATTACAAACGTCCCAAAAATCCCGTTTTCCATTTTTTAGGTACGTTCCTGCGGTAATTATCCATGTAGCTGCGTGCGAGGCATTTTCCAGCCAATCCAAAAAGTAAATTCATCGTTGCTTTGATACGCTCGTATTATTTTGTCTTTTGGTATTTTAATTTTATTGGTCACAGAAATAGTTTAAAACTATGCGCTTTAGTGCATTTCCCTTTCAGGTTCTAAAAAATTTTACCGCAGATTCGCAGATTTTTTTTTTTGAGGTTATAATAAATCTGTGAATCTGCGGTCGATTTTTATTATTATAACCGTGCAGACTTTCTGTCCTCTAAACCAAAACTATGGACTTTCGGTCCATGGTGGTTTATTTTTAAAAGCCCAGATTTTATGACTTTCAAGAATATCAAAAATAAAGTCGTTTTGTTTTAGTGTTACTGAAACCATTATTAAGTGTAAGGGAATTAATTGCTTTATAACAAAAAAACTCCCGAATTCCAGGAGTTTTATTTTT
>JAGOJA010000013.1 GCA_017995345.1 Flavobacterium sp. | reverse complement strand
AATTGGTTTTTACAAAAATAAAAGGCGTTCAAAAAGAAAACATGACCGTAGATGTAGCCTCTTTTATCGCCTTGAAAGGATTTAAAGCTTTAGGGAATCAATTAACAACTGACAAATTGAAACAAGTAAACTTGTTAGACCCTTTGCCGTATGAAATTCCGGCTGAGATTATTCCGGAAGAATTAGAAGTAAAAGGAGAAACTGATCTAGATGATGCCAACATACAATTAGATGATGATGGTCAAATAACAATGAGCTTAGAATAAAAAAATAGCGCTCCTGGAGCGCTATTTTTATGAAATACTATTAGTTTTTCTTTCTCATTCTCATATTCAAGAATTCTATCGCTAGAGAAAATGCAATAGCAAAGTATAAATACCCCTTAGGAACGGCACCCACATGTTCGCCAACCAAAGCTGCATTTGACAAGTGCATGCTTTCTGTAATCAGCATAAATCCAATAAGGATTAAAAAGGCCAAACCTAAGATCTGAATGGATGGATTGTTGTTGACAAATGTTCCAACAGGAGCAGCAAATACCATCATTACTCCTACAGAAATTACTACAGCAGTTACCATAATGTATAATGCGCCTTCAACACCATTGGTCATACCAACAGCCGTTAGGATACTGTCAACAGAGAAAATGAGGTCAATTAGTAAAATTTGAAAAATGACATTTCCAAAAGATTTTGCAGCCGCAGTTTTTAAATCTTTTTCCTCTTCGCCTTTATGTTCTACTTTTTCATGAATTTCTTTTGTGCTTTTGTAAATTAGAAATAAACCTCCAAGAAACAATATCATTGCTTGACCAGTGAAATCAGCACTAAACCAACGCCAGTTTACACTAAAAAAAGGTTCTTTCATTGCAATCAAAAGCGTAATTCCAAAAAGTAAAGCGATACGCATAAACATTGCTAGAAATAAACCAATTTTAGTGGCTTTTTTTCTTTTTTCTGGGGGTAATTTTCCAGTAACAATTGATATAAAAATGATGTTATCAATCCCTAGAATGATTTCTAGAAAAGTTAATGTTAATAAGGCAACCCAAGCATCGGGATTTAAAAATACTTCCATTTATTTTGTTATAATTTATAAGTTAAAAAAGCAAAGATAAAATTATTATTCTGAAATTTTCGTTACAGTGCCTCGTTGTTTTTCATCAACGCCTATCATACCGAATTCAAATGTATATGAGTTTTTTGAAGTTGTCAAAATTTTCATACCAATGGCTTTTTCTTCGGCCATGTTTTTAGGGTGTAATTTTAGTAAAACATATTCACAATCATTTACCCATCGTATCGAAGCGGTATCCGTTTTGCCTTCAAAAGTTTCGATTTCAATAGTGTCGTTACGTTCAAAAATAGTAGTTTTCATAACACCATCAACTTCATGTTCAAATTTAAATTTACCAGTTTTAAAATCGGTGCAGTTGCGATCCGCATCATAGCATGATAGTAGTAGCAGTAGTGGGAGGATGAGGAGTGTTTTTTTCATTTTTTTTTCATTTTTAAGGCCTAATCCAGCAGTTCGTTACAACTCCTCAGTCTAAAAACTTTTTTTCTAATGACAAAAAAGGAGCTTCCTTTGGTCGCTCTTTTCTGTCAAGAAAAAATAGTTTTTAGCCCTGCGGGGTTTTCACTTCCGTCTGGGGCAATTATAATTACACAATTTTGATGTCGTATTTTTCCAGAAGCCCAATAATTCCTTGCGCAGAAAACCTTGCTTTTTTCATGGGGTTAAATTCCGGATCAATTTTAAAATTAGAAGCTTTTGAGAAATCGGCACCAGCTAATTGTGTATTGTTAAAAATCGCACCATCTAAATTGCTGTTTTCAAAAACGGAACTCGTAAGATTAGCTCCTATAAAGCTAGTGTCTTTCAACGAGCAGGAATTGAATTTTGTTTTGGGCATTTTTTTATTGGCAAACGAAGAATAATCCAAAACACATTCTTGAAAATTTACATTAAACAAGAAATCATCACATTCTTCAAATTGAATCCCCAGTAATTTACAGTTTTTGAAGCGAACTCCTTTCAAGCTCGTTCCTAATAATTTGGTCATAGCTAGATTGCAATCAATAAACTCACAATCCATAAAACTGCTGTGGGCGAAATCGCTATTCGACAAATCACAGTTTTTAAATACGCAATCTTCAAATTCGCGATTGTTTATTTTTTTGCCAACGTAAACGATTTTTTCAAATGTTTTTTGAACGTGAATTAAGTTTTCCATTAGTCGTTGAATAAGCTTTTCATAATTGTTTTTAACCCTAAATACATGAGAAAAACCCCAGTAATACAAACAAGTATTCCTATTGTTAAAACAAGAAAATGCCAGATATTTTGTTTGTTCATAAAGGCATTATGAATCAAGCCTGGACCAATAAAAAGCAATGGTAAAGCACCAGCTAAATATTTGATTCCTTTAGATAATACGTCTTTGTTAGTTGCCATTTTTTGTTTCATGTTTAAAGTTAATCCGTATGCTAACAACAATTCTTGTTTTACTTCTTTCTGAAATTGTCAACCGCTTTTCTCACACTCCCATATTTTTGCAATAGTTCAGTAGCTTGTTCGTAGGAAACGGTGATTTCACCCATAATCATTTTCACACCACGGTCAACAAGTTTGCTGTTGCTCAGTTGCATATCGACCATTTTGTTGCCTCTTATTTTTCCCAGCTGAACCATAGTGGCAGTTGTTATCATATTGAGTACCATTTTTTGTGCCGTTCCAGCTTTCATACGGGAGCTTCCAGTTACAAATTCAGGACCTACAACTACTTCAATAGGAAATTTTGCGGTTTGGGACAGCGGACTTCCGGCATTGCAAGAAATACTTCCTGTGGTAATATTATTTTCGTTGCAAGTTTGTAATCCTCCAATAACGTAAGGTGTTGTTCCCGAAGCTGCTATTCCTACAACGACATCATTTTCATTGATATTGAACGCTTTCAAATCAAGCCAAGCTTGTGTTGTATTGTCTTCGGCATTTTCGACAGCTTTGCGAATTGCGGTATCGCCACCGGCAATTATTCCAACTACTAAGTCAAAAGGAACGCCAAAAGTGGGTGGACATTCCGAAGCATCGAGAATTCCCAGACGTCCAGATGTTCCTGCTCCAATGTAGAATAATCGGCCGCCGAGTTTCATTTTGGGTACAATTACGTTTACCAAATTTTCAATTTGAGGCAATGCTTTTTCTACTGCAAACGGAACAGTTTTGTCTTCCTGATTAATATTAGAGAGCAATTCTTGAACTGACATTTTTTCTAAATGTTCGTGTTTTGAGGATTGTTCTGTAGTTTTTGTAAATGTCATTTTCATTACTGTTAAAATTATATAGGACAACTGGTGACTTGTATGTATTTTGAGTGCGTGAGGGATAGCAGTGGAAATCCTTTTTTATGTAGCGTTAGCGAAATAAAAAAGATTGCAACGCATAGCCTGACCCTTGTGGTCACGCCTAAATTACAAAATTATAAAAAATATGCTAAAGCAATTCCTATTACAATCATGGAGACTTTGGCGATATTGAATTTGTGTCCTTCGCTACTTTCAAAAATAATAGTCGACGAAATATGAAATAATATTCCGATAACTACAGCAGTAATTTCACGATGATACTGATTTAAACCTGTCAAATAATGGGAAGCTAATGTCCCTAGTGGCGTCATCAAAGCAAAGGTAACCATAAAGACAAAAATAGCTTTTTTGTTTAAATTAGAATTGATAAAAAAAGTAGTTAAAATAATAGCGATGGGAAGGTGATGGATGGCAATCCCTAAGGCTAATTCACTATGATCGTGTCCTACAGGAAATCCTTCTAAAAAAGCATGAATACAAAGACTGATGAACAGCAACCAAGGAATATGAGACATGTTTTGATGCCCATGTACATGACCGTGTTCAGCACCTTTTGAGAAAAATTCTAAGATAATTTGGAACAAAATCCCTAACATAATAAAGATTCCAGCATTGTGATCAAGACTTTCGTCCATGCCGTGATGGTGAACCTCATACACCTCAGGTAATAAATGCATTACGGTCAGAGAGAGTAGGAAAGAGCCACTAAAAGCTAATAATAACTTTAGATTCGTTTTGTTTTTTGGTTTTAAAACCAATGCGATAACGTATCCTATAAGTACGGAAAGTAATGGTAAAAGGTAATTCATATTTTTTGCTGAACCGTTTATTTGTAAATCTGTTTAACGGATAATTTGTTTTATCGATTAACCCATCAACTATTTAAAAATCATGATAAGGCGTTCACTCTCTGTTTTGTGGAATTTTTTCAATTTGTAATCGCCAAAAATATCCAAGAGATAAATTCCTGCTTCTTCCATTAAATCCTCAAAATCTTTTAGGGTAAGTGCTTTTACTTTTTCGGTAAAATGAAATTTTTGACCTTGGTCTTCAAAATCAATTTCTTTGTAAATATGGTTTTCTTTTAAATAACGTTTGATGTGAAAATCAATGCCTTCCATCGTTTTTATTTCTTCAGGAACCAGGGTTTCAATTACTTGGGAAACATTCATAAAATCAATCACGGCGAAACCATAGTCCGAAAGGCTTTCTTTGATGGCTTTTAGAGTAGTCAGATTGTCGTCGTCATTTTCGAAATAACCAAAGCTGGTAAATAAATTGAAAATGGCGTCAAATTTTTCTTCAAAAGGTTCACGCATATCGTGCACTTTAAAATGAAGGGTTTCATTCGCATTTTTATTGGCTTCGGCAATGCTATTCTCTGACAAATCAGCTCCAAGAACTGTAAAACCTAATTGGTTCAAATAAATAGAATGACGACCTTTGCCACATGCTAAATCCAATACTGTTGCCTTTTCAGGAAGATTGAGATAATGAGTAAGATTATCCATAAAAACTTGCGCTTCTCTATAGTTACGTTCTTTATAAAGGATGTGGTAATACGGAGTGTCGAACCAGGAAGAGTACCACTTTTCGGTTGGTTTTACTTGGTTTTCGGTTGACAGTTTTTTAGCTTCAGACATTTATTCTTTTTCAATTAATTTGATTGCTGCAAATTTAGTGTATTTTTGCCAAATATAACGATAACAATTCCCCCTTTAGGGGGAAAAAGGGGCAAATGGAAAATAATTATAAAATGATTGCCAAGACCTTTTTTGGTTTTGAAGAAATATTAGCAAAAGAATTGCAAAACCTTGGCGCACAAAACGTCGAGCAGGGAGTAAGGATGGTAAGTTTTAAGGGAGATAAAGGGTTTATGTACAAAGCGAATTTGTCTTTGCGTACTGCTTTGAAAATCCTGAAACCTATTTATTTTTTCAAAGCTACTAACGAGCAGGCTTTGTACAAAGGAATTGCAAGTATGAATTGGTCTAAATTACTAAGTGCCAATCAGACTTTTGTGATTGATACCACGGTGCATTCAAACTATTTTAACCATTCGGAATTTGTTTCCCAAAAATGTAAAGATGCTATTGTGGATCAATTCAGAGAAAGAACGGGTCAACGACCAAGTATTGATAAAGTACATCCTGATTTAAGAATCAACATTCATATCGATAAAGACCAAGTTTCAGTGGCACTGGATACTTCAGGAAATGCGTTGAACCAACGTGGGTATAGAACAGCTACCAATATTGCGCCAATAAACGAGGTTTTGGCAGCGGGAATTCTATTGCTTTCTGGTTGGGATGGGCAAACTGATTTCTTGGATCCAATGTGTGGTTCTGGAACATTCTTAGCCGAAGCAGCAATGATTGCCTGTAACATTCCGGCAAATATCAATCGTAAAGAATTTGCTTTCGAAAAATGGAACGATTGGGATAATGATTTGTTTGACGCTATTTCCGACAGTTTATTGAAACGTGTTCGGGAATTTCATTACACCATAAAAGGCTATGATAAAGCACCAAGTGCCGTTCAAAAAGCGAAAGACAATATTAGAAACGCCAATCTTGACGAGTATATTTCTATTGAAGAAAAGAATTTCTTTGATACTGAAAAAACATCAGAAGGAAAATTGCAAGTCGTTTTCAATCCACCGTATGATGAACGTTTGGACATTCACATGGAAGAGTTCTACAAAAACATTGGTGATACATTAAAGAAAAATTATCCGGGAACAAATGCTTGGATGATTACTGCTAATCTTGAAGCATTGAAATATGTAGGATTAAAACCTTCGAGAAAAATCAAGCTTTTTAATGCTGGTTTAGAAGCACGTTTGGTAAAATACGAAATGTACGAAGGTAGCAAGAGAACGAAATTTCAAGTAACAAATGAGCCTGTTGAATAAGTAGTTTTCAATTTTTTACATTTGACTTTATAACTTTAAGACTTAAAATAAAATGACTAGATTACAAATACGAGCATTTATATACCAATTGGGATGCTTTGCAATATTATTTATTTCTGTTAGATATTTAGTGGCACAATACACTAATTTAACAGGATTTTGGATTCCGTTAACCGCTTTTATCGTAGGAACACTATTGTCACCAAAATTTCAAGCGATAAAAACAAAAGACGGAGAGAAATTCTATATGAAATGGATTTTCATGAAAGGAATTAAGGAAATAGGGTAGCTTAGGAATTACGAGTCTTAGCAGTTATTTTTTTTTCACTTTTTTTGGAACTATAATTGGCTCTACTTTCTTCTTGTAGAAAGGAACAAAATAAGTAACCGTGTAGTTGAATCCTACTCCAAAACTACCATCATAGGTTCTGTTAAATCCCGGAATATATAAGTTAGAGAAACTCTCAGGTTCTTTATTGGTCACTAATCGATTCAATCGAAGGCTGAAACCTACAAATACATTATCAAATACTTTTGCTTTTATACCTGCTACTACTTCAATCCAACTTGCGGATAATCCGTCGAACTTTTTGCCGGAAGCAATTACAGGAACTTCGCCAAAATAGGGATTTGCATTGTAAATTCGATAACTGTTTAATTCCTGATTGAAAGTGCTAAAACCGTAACGCATTCCTATAGAGATAACATTTTCCATATCCAACCAGTTTTCATAGGCATTATAATCGAAACCTGCTTTTATGTAGGAACCTTTGGTGGTAAAATTCAAACGATCATCATCAGTTGTTTTATTTTCGTTACCTAATTCCGCAGCTAAAAAATACTTTTTAGTGAATCGATAGTCTCCTACAAACTCAATTCCTTTATAATTTTTGTCATATAGCGCCCGTGTCAGTTTGTATAAATCCACTCCCACACGTACGCCATATCGATCTGTCTTTGCAGGAACCGAATCCTTCTTTTTTACAGCTGGATTCATTTCCACCATTCGCAAAGGTGCTACAGGAATTACCTGATCTGTTTTGGGTGTAGTTGGAGCACTTTTATCCAATACGGCTTGATTTGCTGATTTGCTTTTTGGACTCGTCGTCTCTTGTCCTTGTGCCAAAGTCAACGATAAAAGGAGATAAATACTAAAAAAAGATCTTAATGTGTGTTTCATTTTCGTTTTCGATGTTACTTTTTTCAACCGATATAAATTTTATCCATTTTTGATTAGGAGCCATTGGATCAGTATGTGTATAGGGATTTGTGGGGTTTAATGTAAAGATTGTTTTGTAGCCACACGCTCTGGAAACAAAAAGTTCCCGTGTGGTGTAATCAAATTTTATAATGTCTTCATCAACCAATGCAGGATTTGTATTTCCAGAATTCAGCGTAAAGCTATAGGTTGTGGTTGTTCCAACAGTTTTCAACGGAATAGAAATTGTGTTTCCGTTAGTCGTTTGGTTTCCGTTGAAGAGAATTCCATTCGTCATTCCTTCGCCAACTACCTTTAGATTCGAAACATTTTTTAAAACTGACGGATTTAAAAAATCATAAAAACCAATCACCAATCGAGGTGTAGTAGGTGTATTTGCATCACAAATATCATCTTTCTCGCAACTGGAGAAAGTGAAAGCAACGGCTAAAAGTAACAAAATTGTTTTTTTCATAAAAATTTTATTGCATGAAGATTGTTGATTAGCGATTGCTGATTTTAGATTTTAAAAAAAATCAGCAATCAAAAACCACTATTCTTAAATCAGAAATCTTTTCTTCTTTCCAAAAGTACAACATTTTCTACGTGATGCGTTTGTGGAAACATATCCACGGGACGTACCCGAGCTACTTTGTATTTCTCGTCCATTAAAGCCAAATCACGTGCTTGTGTAGCTGAATTACAACTTACATAAACTACTTTTTCAGGAGCAATTTTCATAATTTGTTCAATTACATCTTTGTGCATTCCGTCTCTTGGCGGATCCGTTATAATTACATCTGGATGGCCGTGTTGGGCAATGAAATCATCGTTGAAGACCACTTTCATATCTCCTACAAAGAACTCACAATTGGTTATTTCATTGCGTACCGCATTCGCTTTGGCGTCTTTAATCGCATCAGGAACACTTTCGACACCAATTACTTTTTTTGCTTTTTTAGAAACAAACTGAGCAATAGTTCCAGTTCCAGTATACAAATCATAAACGATTTCATTTCCGGTTAAACCAGCAAAATCTCTTGTTATTTTGTATAATTCGTACGCTTGATCAGAATTGGTTTGGTAAAAAGATTTAGCATTAATGCTAAATTTCAAGCCTTCCATTTCTTCCAGAATGTAATCTCTACCTTTATATAATTTGATATCCGTATCGTATAAAGTATCGTTTGCTTTATTATTTACCACATATTGCAACGAAGTTATTTGAGGGAATTTCTCGTAAAGATGGTCTAAAAGCAATTCTCTATTGGCTTTATCATTTTCAAAAAACTGAATCAAAACCATGATTTCGCCAGTCGAAGCAGTGCGCAACATCAAAGTTCGCAACAAACCTTCATGCGCTTTAGGGTTAAAGAAAGTTAAGCCATGCTCATTTGCAAAATCACGAACTTCATTTCTAATCGCATTCGATGGATCTTCTTGTAAATGACATTTATTGATGTCCAGGATTTTGTCCCACATTTTGGGGATATGGAAGCCAAGGGCATTTCTATTTCCTAAATCTTCGGTGCTTCCAATTTCGGCTTCAGTCAACCAACGGCTGTTTGAAAACGAAAATTCCATTTTGTTTCTGTAAAAAAACTGTTTTTCGGAGCCAAGAATTGGTTCAAATTCTGGAAGTTCAATTTTTCCAATGCGTTGCAAGTGATTCAACACTTCATTTTGCTTGTAATACAACTGTTGGTTGTATTTCATATTCTGCCATTTGCAACCGCCACAAACACCAAAATGTTCACAAACTGGTTCCACACGATGTTCTGAATATTCGTGAAAATGAATTGCTTTTCCTTCGTAATACGCCTTGCGTTTCTTGAAAGTCTGCACATCAACCACGTCACCCGGAACCACATTCGGGATAAAAACTACTTTACCATCCGGAGCCTTTGCTACCGAAACGCCTTTTGCACCAGCATCAAGGACTTTTATTTGATGAAAGACAACTTTGTCTGTATTTTTCTTAGCCATAGCGCAAAAATAAGCGTTTGAATGGTTTTATAAATTCAAATTGTGAAATATTTTTACTTTTAGCTGTTTTTTATCGGAGCCTATTCCCGCTTTGCGCTACAAATAGCAATTCTGCCAGTAAGAACATTATACCTGCAAGGGAGCTTTTTTGTATTAAACACAATTAATTGAATAAATAAAGTAATATTACTGTTAATTCAAAACGGAAGATGGAAGTTCATTGAAGTAGCAATTTATTACAACTGTTGAGGTGTGAAAAAGCAAAGGACTTTAGTTTTTGCAGTAAAACTAACTTTAAATTTTAGTTAAATTGTTCCGTGTTTGCAAGTATTTTTTGATAAAAATAACTAAATTTGAGAAAACAGAAAACTAAAAGACATGAAAAGAAATGCAACCGCAGTCTGGAAGGGTTCCCTCAAAGAAGGAGCCGGAAAACTTACCACACAAAGTACGACCTTAAACAACACGCAATATTCGTTCAAATCTCGTTTTGAAGAAGGCGTAGGAACAAATCCTGAAGAATTGATTGCAGCGGCTCACGCAGGCTGTTTTACGATGCAACTTTCGGCTTATATCACCGAAGAAGGTTTTGAAATTGGTAGTATCGAATCTAAATGCGTTATCGACTTGGTGGATGGAACAATTGTAACGTCGCACTTAACGGTACACGCCAAAGTAAAAGAAATAAGTGAAGCTGTTTTTCAACAATTAGTGACTAAAGCTGAGAAAAACTGCCCAGTTTCTAAAGTATTGAACGCCGCCATTTCTACGGCTGCAACTTTAGCATAAACAAACAAGAATTCAAAGCAAAAAGGCTCGATTTATTTAAATCGAGCCTTTTTGCTTTGAATTAAAAAACGGTAATTTATTTCTTTGCTAAAAGGGCTGTGATTGCTTTTTCAGCAAGCAGCTCCATCACCTGATACCCCATTTTGTTGGGATGTACGCCGTCACCTGAATAAGCAGCTTTCAATCCGTTGCGTTCATCATTCATAGCCGAAAAGTAATCTAGATATAGAATGCCATTGGTGTCAGCGTAATTTTGAATCATTTTATTTAGAGCCACTACTTTTTCAGCCGGACTTTGATCGGGTTTCCAAGAAAAATCATAAGCTGGTAAAACCGAACAAAGAATTACTTTAATCTGGTTTGCTTGAGCCAATTCAGCCATCGAAAAGATATTATTTGCAATCCTATCCAATCTGGTTGGCCCCGTATTTCCGGCAATGTCATTTATTCCAGCCAAAATAATCACAACTGCAGGTTTTATAGCAATAACATCCGCTCTAAAACGGATTAGCATCTGAGGAGTAGTTTGAGCACTAATACCGCGATTAACGTATGGTTTTCCGGCAAAATACTCAGGATTGGCTATGCTCCAAAATTCAGTTATAGAATCGCCCATAAATACAATCCTTTTTTCTCCAGAAGCTACGGGAGTGAGATTTGCATTTTCATTTTGGTATTTATTTAAATTTGGCCAGTCTTGAGCCTGCACTTTTCCTCCCATAACGATTGATAAAAATAAAAAGCTGTAAATTAATTGCATCTTTTTCATTTGTAACTAGGTTTAAAAATTTTGAAAAAGGAAATTGGTAGTGTCAAAGTAATTTAATCAAACAAATCAGAGGACAAATAACGGTCGCCACAGTCACAAATAATAGCAACGATGACCCCTGATTCTAATTTTTCAGCCATTTTTATGGCAGCTGTTACGGAACCTCCACTGCTCATCCCTGCAAAAACACCTTCATCCAGCGCCAAACGTTTGGTCATGGCTCTTGCTTCTTCTTCAGAAACGTCAATGATTGTATCTACTTTTTTGGCATCAAAAATTTTAGGCAAATATTCTTCGGGCCATTTTCTGATTCCCGGAATTTGAGATCCATCGCTGGGTTGCGCACCTACGATTTGAATCGCTGGATTCATTTCTTTTAAAAAAGTGGAAGTACCTATAATGGTTCCCGTTGTTCCCATAGCGGAAACGAAATGGGTTACAGTTCCTTCGGTATCATTCCATATTTCTGGCCCGGTAGTTTTGTAATGGGCTTTCCAGTTGTCGTCATTGGCAAACTGATTCAGCATAATATAACCGCCTTTGGCTACTTTCTTGTCAGCATAATCTCTGGAACCTATTATTCCGGTAGCTGCGGGTGTCAAAATCACGGTTGCGCCATAAGCACGCATGGTTTGCGTACGTTCTTTGGTAGAATCTTCCGGAAGTACCAATTCGATTTCTATATTAAATAATTGAGCAATCATGGCCAGTGCAATTCCAGTATTTCCGCTGGTAGCTTCAATAAGTTTGTCTCCTTTTTTGATTTCTCCTCTTTCTACTGCAGATTTAATCATATTGTAAGCCGCACGATCTTTTACGCTGCCACCAGGATTATTTCCTTCCAATTTGAGTAAGAGTTTTACATTTTTGTTTTTTACCAAATTAGTAGTTTCTACTAAAGGCGTGTTTCCAATAAGGTCTAATATTTTGTATGATTTCATGCTGTTTGGTGTCTTAAAATTGTAACAAATAAGATTTGGATGGATTACATTTGGTATTCGTTTTTAAACAATGATTTTTAAAGAGTGTGTTTTAAAAACAGCAACAACAGTAGAAGCAAGAAATGTTTTTGTAGTTCAGTAGCATTTTCATGGTTTTTTAAACGAGGTACAAAGATATTGAACTATTCCGAATTATTTCTTTCTCAAACATAAAGCTATCTTGGGGATTTAGATTCTTTTGTTAAATAAATTGCGATTAAATGCAATAGATTGTTGCTGTTTTTTTATTAAGATAAAAAAATGTTGCTGTGTATCCGTTTTATTTTCAATGTATAGGAACCGATTATTAGTTTTGGTACAAGTGTTTTTTTAAATTAGCCAATAAATTACAACCTATGAAATCCAATACTACTTTTATAAGCGATGTTTCAAAAAAGGAATTTCCAATAGCGGATAAAATTGCTGCTACAACCATACGAAACCCAATATTAGCGCTTATTCAAAATGATTACCCTGATTTTGATGAGAGCAAATTCCTCGCAATTGAAGAGTTAAATATGTATCGGGAGAAATACATTTCTAATTATTTAGTAGTCGAAATAGGGGAGTTGTCCAATCTGGAAACAAAAGTAATTGGGTCTTTAAGCGAAGATAAATCTTTAGTGAGTGTTGTTGAGGATGAAGTAGGAGTCCGAACGGTGGGACAAAAAGTGGCGGATAAAGTTGCGGCTTTTGGCGGAAGCTGGAAATTTATAATTCTTTTTGGGGTATTTATTTTGCTATGGATTATGGCTAATATTTACCTTCTCTTGAACAAAGGATTTGATCCGTATCCGTTTATTTTACTGAATCTAATTTTGTCCTGTCTTGCCGCACTTCAAGCGCCAGTAATTATGATGAGTCAAAATCGTCAGGAGGAGAAAGACAGAGAAAGAGCCAAAAAAGATTATATGATAAATTTGAAATCAGAACTTGAAATCAGAATGCTTCATGAAAAAATAGATCATTTGATTATGCATCAACAACAAGAATTAATAGAAATTCAAAAAGTGCAAATCGAAATGATGAATGATATTTTGACAAGAATAAAATAATATTTTTGTTGTAAAAAGTTTGCAAAAAAGAACTTCTTAGCAATAGTTAAAACAATATCCTACTATCATAAAAACGCCATTTAAGATAGCGGAGCCCATGATGAGTTTTTTGTAATTCCTGTTTGAATCTATAAAATTCAAACCCAGAATTCCCAGAAATAACAGGCTGGTAAAAATGGCTGGATACATATTAAACGCACCTGAAAAATCACCTTGTAAAAGCAACAGAAATCCTCGCTGAAAACCACAGCCCAAACACTCCATTCCAAAGAGTGTTTTGCTTAAACACGGCAACATGTATTTTTCTAAATCCAATGGTTTCTCTTTTTGCAATTTTACGAAAAAATAAGAAACAGTTGTGATGTTAATAGTTGCAATTTTAAATTCATTACTTTTGAAAACTGATATTTAAAAAGATGAAAAAGTTTATAATTCCAATAATGGTTGTGGCAATACTTGTTGCTTTATTCGAGCAGGTAAGTGCCGAGAAAAATGTGTACATAATGGTAATTGCAATTGTCATTTTCATGATGGGAATGATGCAGTTGAGTGCCAAAACGCCAAGTAAGAACCAAGATAAAGAAGACAAAAATGTTTAGTAAAGGAGATAAGGTTTCAGTGCTTGATGAAGCGATGAACGGAGTAGTATTGTCAGTCAAAGACAAGCAGGTTACTATAGAAACAGAGGACGGATTTGTGATGACATTTTTTGTCAATGAATTAGTTAAAGTAAACGATTCCAGTAACTTAATGGATTCTATTAAAAGAATTAATGTAAGTGAGATTTCAAAAGAAAAAGAGATTCCAAAACTGCGAAGTTTTGTAAAAGAGAAGAGATCAAAGCACGAAATTCCCGCTCCGGAGTTTGATTTGCATATCGAAAAACTAGTTCCAAATAAACGCGGAATGTCAAATTATGATATTTTGACTTTGCAGACTGAAACAGCAAGACGTCACATTGAATTTGCCATTCGGAATCGTATTCCCAAGATTGTTTTTATTCACGGCGTAGGCGAAGGAGTTCTAAAAGCGGAGTTGGATTTCCTGTTAGGTCGCTATGATAATATTGCTTTTCAAGAAGGAAATTATCAAAGATATGGTCAAGGAGCAACTGAAGTTTTTATCAAACAACGTGCTATGTAAACTTTGTTTTAATTTTTGAAACTCAAAAAAAAAAGTCCAATTTTTATGTAGTTTTCAGTAGAAAATTTACTTAAAAATTGGACTTTTTTTAGCGCTGTAAAACACTTTTTTCACACTCTAATTTCGCTTTTTTTGAGATTAATTAGTAGTTAATAATTCCCCATAAATGTAAGTGTCACCTAGCAGAAAATCACTACTTCCCTTCTTCATTTTTGCTTTTTTAAGAACAACGGTGTGTTTGAAACCGTTCCCGAAAACGGTAGTAGTTACCTCAATTGTACCGTTTGTATTTGCCACCCCAGGCACTGCAATCCATTCCTCACTAACCGTAGGAGTTGTGGGAAAAGTAGTGTTGCAAAAATACGCACCAGTTAATAAACCAGAGAATAATCGGTAGGTAAGTTTGTTTTTCGTATCGCTTATTAAGCCAATTCTAGGAGTGTTTAGCGGTGTAGCTTCATTTACAATTAAAGCGGGATCAATGTCTAATATTAGCGCCTCGTTACTATTGTAATCATACAATTGTTTAGATGTGCTGCACTGTTCCAGCGTCTTATTGAACGCAAAAGGTAAAGACGTAGCGCTAGTTGTATAGTCGCCAAAAGCGAACGTTTCATAAACTTGTGTTCCGTTGCTTTTTGCAAATGTGATGTTTTTGAAAGTGATATTATGATTGTAACCTGTAATTTTAGAGCTGTTATCCGTTGTATTACTGGTTTTAATTGCTGTTGTATTGATGGCAATTTTGCCACCTGTTGCCGTCCATTGGTCTGTTACAACAGGACTTGCTGGCGGAATCGTTTCGCAAATAGTTGCTGATGTAATTGTATTATTATAAAAACGGTAAATTACCCTATTTGTGCTACTGATGTTTATTTCTTGTGAAGTTGTTTCAGTAGGGAAAGTGATTCCAGTAGCTTCAAAAATTAAAGCTTCATTATCTTTTAGTTTGTATAGTAGTACATTTGTAGCGCATTTTTGTACAGTTACAGTATCAAAACTAATGTTTTCTTGAGTTAAATTTCCATCGTCACACCCATTTAAGGCCAAGGTAAAAACCAATATACCTAAGATTTTTTTCATTTTTTTAGTATTTGTAACAAAAATAGAATTTTTAATTTGTTCCAATTACATTCTAGTTTAAAAATAGCATTTTTAACATGAGTTTGTGCTTTTATTTTTATTCAGACAGTTAGAATGTATGCCGTTATTTATAATTTGAAATGGAATTATCCTATACTAAAACGGATTGAAAACCTTATATTTGCACGAATTTAATACTGTCTATGAGACTTAATAAATATTATTCGGCAGCTTTTTTAGCTTTTTTTATCTGGGGTTTTTTTAGTTTTGCTTTAAAACCTTTGCATAATTATCCTTCATTAGACATACTATTTTACCGTGTGTTTTTTAGTGTAATTACAATGATTTTAATTAATGTTTTTTTTAGGAAAAATGTAATACGAAAAGATTGGAATCATTTCAAGAATAGTCCATCTAAGCAGAAGAGGAGCATAGTTTCATTAACGTTGGGTGGCGGTTTTTTTCTTACTTTAAATTGGTTTGTTTTTATTTATGTTGTCAATCACATTAGTGTGAAAGCTGCTTCATTTGCCTATTTAATTTGTCCTATTCTTACGACTGTTTTTGCTTATTTTATTCTTAAAGAAAAACTTAGTAAATGGCAATGGATTGCTGTTATGATTAGTTTTACAAGTTGTATTCTATTGTCTTTTAATTATTTTAAAGATATTTTTTATAGCCTGATTGTAGCTGCAACTTATGCTTTGTATCTCGTTAGTCAACGTAAAAATAGCGAAATGGATAAGTTTTTGGTACTGACTGTTCAATTGGTTTTTACTGCTCTAATTCTGTTGCCTTTTTATCCAGAATACAGTGGGACGGTGCCAACTGAACCTTTATTTTATATATGTATGTTTTTTGTTGTTGTGTTTTTTACCATTGTACCTTTATTTTTGAATTTATATGCGCTTAAAGGAATTAATTCTTCTGCAGTGGGTATTATGATTTATATCAATCCAATAATCACTTTTTTAGTGGCAATTTTCTTTTATAAGGAACAAGTAAGTTCACTTCAGTTATTTTCCTATTTCTTAATTTTAATTTCAATAATAGTTTTTAATGAAAGAGTACTGTTCTCTAGAAAGAGGAATGCTTTATCATCAAAAATAGAGGGTTTTAAATAATTTTATAAATAAAAAGATGAAAAAAATTTATCTCGATAATGCCTCTACCACTGCTTTGCGTCCCGAAGTAATTCAGGAAATGACAAAAGTACTTACGGAAGATTATGGAAATCCGTCGTCAACACATGGTTTAGGGCGTACCGCAAAAAACATCTTAGAACTTTCCAGAAAATCAATTGCGAAAAATTTGAATGCAACTGCACAAGAAATTATTTTCACTTCTTGTGGTACCGAAGCCAACAATTGGATTCTTCGTTCTGCGGTCAAAGATTTACAGGTAAAACGAATTATTACCAGTAAAATAGAGCATCATGCGGTTTTATACACGGCTCTAGTCTTGGAAAAAGAATATGATATTCAAATTGATTATGTGAATGTGAAACCAAATGGCGAAATTGACATCACACATTTAGTAGAGTTACTTTCGCAAGAAAAAAAGACATTGGTGAGCCTGATGCATGTGAATAACGAAATAGGAACCGTTTTAGACTTGGAACGAATAGGTCGTATTTGTCAAGAACACAATACGTTATTTCATTCTGACACAGTACAGTCTATTGGGAAAACACCAATTGATTTGGAAAAATTATCGGTTGATTTTATCGTGGCTAGTGCGCATAAATTTCATGGACCTAAGGGAACTGGGTTTGCTTTTATTCGAAAAAATTCCGGGTTACAACCCTTGTTTTTCGGCGGCGAACAAGAAAAAGGTCTGCGAGCAGGAACCGAGGCTTTGCACCAAATTGCTGGTATGGCAAAAGCATTGAAACTTTCATATAGCAATTTAGAAACGGAACAGAAGCATATTTTAGAATTGCGAAAGTATTTAATTACCCAACTCAAAACAGCGTTTCCGGAGTTTAAAATCAACGGAAATCCCGATGGTTTTTATACTGTTTTGAATGTTTTATTGCCATTTGAAGCAACAAAAACAGCGATGCTATTATTTCATTTAGACATGAAAGGAATTGCAGTTTCCCGCGGAAGCGCTTGTCAATCTGGTAGTATTAAGGCTTCGCATGTTTTAGCTGAAATGCTTTCTGTAGAAGATTTGAAGAAACCAAGTTTGCGCATATCATTTAGTCATTACAATACAAAAGAAGATATTGACATTCTTGTTGAAGCATTGAAAACAATATAAAAGAATCTGCTGGAAGGCAGATTCTTTAGCTGCATTTACGTTTTGATTTCATGGCTAATGAAACACAATGTCGATTTAGTTTCTTTAATTTGGTGTATAGACTATAGTTGACCTATCGCTCTATAAAAAAAAAGTATTTTTCTTCCTTGTAAATAATACTTGTCAGTTCGACCTATAATTTTGTCTAATTTCTTCGTTTTTTCTATTGTTTTGAAATCAAAAGAATTGTAGCATTTATTTTTTCTGTCCTTCCTTTTTCTGTTCCTTTAGTTTTGCTTTTTCCTGTTTTCTAAAATAGCCACGAAACAAAAAATTGTGTTTTAAGGCTTCTAAATTTTCATTCAAGCGCAAACTAGCTTCATTAATATTAATCATTGTGGAGTCTATTTTTCGAACTAATTTTGGATCATTTGATAGATAATTTAGTGCTCCTTTCCCGTCTTTAATATTTGTGATAGTAGCATTAAGATTGCTCACCACTTTGTCTATTTCACCACTGGATTTATCTAAATTACTTACGATTGTCTTAATATTATTGGCTACAGCGGTATCTTTCAAAACTCCAATCACATTGTTTTCGTTTTCTAATGAGCCAATAAGATTGTTTAATTTTATTACGGATTCAGATGTTCCTTTCCCCGTTATTTTTAAATAATGCATAGTTTGTCGAAGGTCTGTCGCTAAAATGGAATCTTTAATTAATAAACCAATTGTTCCATTTCCGTCTATTATTTCTTTTGTGATTTTAAGTAAATCAGCAGTAAGATTAGCAGCATTTTTATTTGTTACTCCCAAGGTGTTTAGTAGATCATCCGTCTGTACCCGCCTCATGGTCTTAATCTCATCACCTGGCTCAATAGCGGGTTTAGATCCTTTTCCCGGTATAATATTTATAATCATACTTCCAACCAGCCCATCAGAACCAATAACGGCTACTGCGTCTTTTTTTATGTGATAAAAAATATCTTTATCAATAAGCATAACCACTTCTATAATGGTATCGTTAATCATATTAATATTTCTAACGGTTCCTGCATTTACGCCGGAATAGCGTACGTTATTGCCTAACTGCAAACCGTTTACGTTGTTAAAAACGGCTTTTAGATGATTTGTTTGACCAAACATCTTTTGTTTGTCTCCAATAAAATAAATAGCTAATATGAAAATAAATAAGCCAGTAACTACAAAGAAGCCCAAACGTATTTTTTGTGATGTTGTTTTTTCCATTTTGTATTTATTTAAAAAATGCTTGTACTTTAGGATCTTTCGAAATTGATAATTCTTCAAAAGTGCCTTCGGCATAATTATATCCGTCTATTAATAAAATCATCCTATTCGAAATTACTCTAGCACAATCCACATCATGCGTAATTATAATGGAAGAGGTATTGTATTTTTTTTGAATTGATTTCATTAATATCAATATCTCCTTTGCGGTTATTGGATCTAGTCCAGTGGTTGGCTCATCATAAAGGATCACTTTCGGTTGCAGAATTAATGTTCTTGCTAAAGCAATTCTGCGTTTCATACCTCCAGAAAGCTCTGCGGGCATTAAATTTATAGTGTGTGCAAGACCTACGTTTTCCAGTGCTTGTAGAACTAAGGGGGTTGTATCCTTTATGACACCAAATTTTTTTGTGTGCCGCCTTAATGGAAATTCTAAATTTTCCCTAACCGTCATGGAATCATACAGCGCACTACCTTGAAATAAAAATCCAACTTCTGTTCGAAGTTCATCCAATGTTGTCCTATCTAATTCATTTATTTTTTTTCCCATTACCATAATGGTTCCACCATCAGCTTTTTCTAATCCAATAATACATTTGATTAGGACTGACTTTCCAGAACCAGATTTACCCATAATTATTAAATTTTCGCCTTTGTTCAAAACCAAATTAAAATTAATGAGTACATGATTGTCTCCAAAGCTTTTCATTAAGTCTTTGACTTCTATAATTGGTTCTGTATTTTGAGTTTTATTATTCATAATACGCTATAAATCATAAAAAATATTAGTTATAAAAACAGCAATAAAATCAATTATGAAGAGCAACATTGAGGTGTAAACCACAGCAGAGTTTGCTGCTATACCCACGCCTGCAGTGCCTTTTTTACAATTATAACCTTTGAAGCAACCTACTAAACCTATGGCAAAGCCAAAAAAGAAAGACTTAATGGTTGCGGGTATTAAATCACTAAATTCTAATGCATCAAAAACCTGGTTGTAATATAATAAAAAGGAGACATTTCCTTTTATATTCTCGACTAAAAAAGATCCAAAAATGGCTATAGCATCACCAAAAAACACCAAAATAGGAAGCATGAGCGTAGTGGCTAAAATGCGGGTTACAACAAGATATTTAAATGGATTTGTCCCCGAAACTTCCATAGCATCAATTTGTTCCGTAACTCGCATGGAACCCAATTCAGCTCCAATTCCCGAACCAATTCTGCCGGCACAAATTAAAGCCGTTATAATGGGGCCAATTTCCCTAATAATCGAAATACTCACCATAGACGGCATCCAAGAAACTGCTCCAAACTCCTGTAGTGTTGGCCTAGATTGTAGATCAAAAACTAAACCTATTATAAACCCAGTAACCGCGACCAAGAGAAGAGAACGATTACCCATATAATAACACTGCCGTAAAAATTCTTTCCATTCTAAAGGTCGCTTAAATACTTCTTTAAAAAAACGGCTTGCAAAATAAGATAGCTCACCTATTTCAAGAAAGAATTTTTCAAAAGATTGTATTATTTTAGAATTACTATTCACAAGCAAACGAATTAGTTTTTTAACAGAAAATAGCTACTCAAATGTATGGTTATTTATGCGATTATCAGTATTATTTAGTGTGTTTTTTGACTATTCTGTTAAGTTTTTTTTTCCAGAAAAGAACTGTTTTTACTAAAACAATAGCATTATTAGAGTTGTTCTTTTTAGCCAGTTGAATAATTTCATCATGAAAGTGTAAATACAAAAATAATTTTTGATAAAAAGGACACAAAAAAGACAATAGCACTTATTTTTTTATGTTTTTAATCCATTTCTCAATTTCCACTGCCCAAAACACGGTACTTGATACTGCCAAGGTCAGCAGTAATTCATACATAGTAAGTGGCTGTGTTTTGAAAATCTCATTACAGAAAGGCACGTAAATAATCATTAATTGCAACGTGACTGTTATTAACAAAGCACCAACCATGGGTTTGTTAGATAGAAAACCAATTTTAAAAGTAGAATCTCTTTCGGAGCGAATCGCCATTACATGCCCCAACTGACTGAAACAAAGAACGGTAAATGTCATCGTTTGCCAATGTGAGTTTGCTACATGTATGGCATAAGCCTGCATACCAATAGTGACAATACCCATTAAAAACCCAACCCATAAAATGTGTAGTGTCATACCTTTTGAAAAAATACTTTCAGTAGAATTTCTGGGCTGTCGTTTCATTATATTGGCTTCTGCTGGTTCAGAGGCCAATGTTAAACCAGGTAAACCATCGGTTACTAAATTGATCCAAAGAATGTGAATAGCCATTAACGGAATGGGTAAACCAAATAACGGTGCTAAAAATATGGCCCATATTTCGCCTGAATTTCCGGTCATAATGTATTTTATGAACTTTAGGATGTTATCAAATATTTTTCTACCGTGTTGGACAGCAACTATTATGGTGGCAAAATTATCATCCAGCAAAATCATGTGCGATGCTTCTTTAGAAACTTCTGTGCCGTTGATTCCCATGGCGATTCCAATATCGGCATTTTTAAGTGCAGGCGCATCATTTACGCCATCGCCAGTCATGGCCACAAAATGATTTTTAGATTGTAAGGCAGTTATGATTCTTAATTTCTGTTCTGGATTCACACGGGCATACACCCGAACTTTCTCTACTATATTTATAAATTCATTTTGTGTTAATACGGATAATTCGATACCTGTTAGCACAAGATCTTCCTTAGAAGAAATGATTCCAAGTTTTTCCGCAATGGCTTTTGCAGTGAGTTTATGATCGCCTGTAATCATCACCGGAATAATTCCTGCTTCTTTACACTGCAAAACCGCTTGTCTGGCTTCCTCACGTGGTGGGTCAATCATTCCGACAAAACCAATCAGCGTTAGTCCCGTTTCGATTTCATTAGAATCTAAATTCTCTGGTAATGAAGAAAGCGTTTTCATGGCATATCCTAAAACCCGATAGCCCTTTTCTGCCATTTCATTGACTTTACATTCAAATTCGGGAATATGTAAATTTTGATCGGCATTGAGTTTGTGAAGCAATACATCGACAGCTCCTTTTGTAATCACCATAATTTCACCAGTAGTATTTTGAATCTGATGAATAGTAGTCATACACTTCCTTTTGGAATCAAAAGGCAATTCTGCTATTCGAGGCAATGTATCTTCTAATTCAGCGCGGTTTAAGTTTTTGTCATTTGCATATTGTACCAAAGCGACTTCAGTAGAATCGCCCAGCCAATTTCCGTTTTCTCCTTTTGAGACATCGTTATTTAAAGCCATAGCATGAAGCAGTCTGTTTTTTTCTTCAAAAACAGCGGTATATTTTGTGTCTGACGTTTCAAAAATTTCCTGTACGGTCATTTTATTCAGCGTAAGGGTTCCCGTTTTATCAGAACAGATGTAGGTAACGGAACCCAGTGTTTCAACAGCGGGTAATTTGCGAATAAGCGCATTATTTTTTGCTAATTTCTTGGCTCCAAAGGCCAAAGCGATAGTTACTAATGCGGGTAATGCTTCGGGAATGGCGGCAACAGCAAGTGAAATAGAAGTAATCAACATTGTCATCACAGATTCGCCCCGCAACCATCCAATAAAGAAGATTATAGTACAAATAATCAAAATGACAACGGACAACCGTTTTCCAAAATCGGCTAATCTTTTTTGTAATGGCGTTGTGGTTTCCTCAGTTTGTAGCATTTTAGCAATATGTCCCAGCTCAGTACGCATTCCTGTAGCCACAACATACGCAAGGGCTCGTCCATGAGTAATGGAGGTACCTTTATAACCCATATTTACTTGGTCGCCCAATGCATAATTTCCTTTGGGAAGATCGTCGGAATTTTTTTCTGCATTGTTGGATTCGCCGGTAAGGGCTGATTCATCCACTTTTACTTGATGGGTTTCAAAAAACCGGATATCTGCAGGAATAACGTTTCCAGCTTCAAGCACAACTACATCTCCTGGCACGAGATTGTAAGTAGGAATATCCATTGTTTTTCCTTCACGTAAAATACGAGCATAGTTTGTTGCCATTTTTTTTAGTGCTTCCATCGCTTTTTCAGCTTGATATTCTTGAATAAATCCCACCAAAGCATTAAGAAAAATGATAGCTAGAATAATTAGTGTATCCGTAAGATCACCTATTATACCGGAAACAATTGCTGCAGCTATAAGGATGAGAATCATAAAGTCAGATAACTGACAAATTAACATCTGTACTATTGTCTTCTTTTTTTTATCCTCAATTTGATTTTTTCCGTGTTCGCACAAGCGTTCTGATGCCGTTATAGCGTCAATTCCGGATGGAGTTGTATTTAGCAACTGCGAAATTTCTGAAAGTGGTAATAAATGCCAGTTCATTGTTTTTTTTTATTTTTTGTAATACAACAGCCCATCATGAGCACATAGACTACTGCAATTCGAGTAGTGTCAATCGCAAGTTTCCACTTTTTCGCTTCTTTAAAAACAATTCCAATAATCCCTACTGCCGTAATAATAATGATGCCAAGGACAGGTATAATATGATTGGGATTAGTAAACTGAAAAATGGGACCTTTTGTGTACGCTATATCATCTAGGGCAAGAATGACAATATTAAAAATAGTACTGCCAAAAACAGTACTAATTGCCAGATCGATAGTTCCCATTATTCTCCAAAAGAAGATAAAAACATGGCCGCAACCATCAAAATAACAGCATTCAAAATATCACGAAACACTACTTTTTTCAAGGAGAGCGAATTGGCATTTTATCTTTCTTCCCGATGATTGTTTTCTTTTATGTCATAAAGGAAAATAACTCGAATGGAAATGAAGTAAAATAGTAGAAATAAGATACTGAATTCTCCAATCCAAAGTATTGTTCCAAAAAAAAAATACGCATTAAAATAGAAAAAGCAAACAAGCTTAAGAGAATGATTCCAAAAGAAGCAGCAATTACATGTCCTGTTTGCGCAGCAGATGTTAACGGTTTTTTGTGAACGTAAAACAAATCCATAATGAGATAATAAGAATATTGAAAGCGCAACTTTCCATGTTATTACCAAAGGCAAGATCCGGAGCATCTAGAAAAACGACAGAACGTATCCCATTCATCAATTTAGGCATAGCGGTTACCGATACCACGAGAATAATACCCATAAACATTTTTCCCAACCCAGCCTACCAGCCATCACATTGTCATACTTAGAAAGTTGTGAACCTGTTGCTACAATTACTGTTGTTATAATCGTAAACCCAATACTGTCCAGATATAAAGCATTCATATAACAACAATTACTTTTTTAGCGTCTTTGGTTTTCCCCCGATTGATTGTCTAATTATCAGGAATCTATTGCTTTAGAAGGGATTTTTATTAAAGTATATGCTGTGTTTCATTAGTAATTCACTTTTTGTTTGAGGAATAAGTTGACGTTATTTAATTGGTATACTTAATAATGGAATGGGAATATGATACGCCATTTTTTTGGTTACACTTCGGTGAAAAATACGATTCCAGATTCCTTTTCTTTTTATAGGATTCATTACTATTATATCTGTTTTATTAACGAGTGATTCTTCTAAAATAGTTTTTGAAACATCCTTTCCGACGGTATGATTAAAAGAGAATTCAAAATTTTTAAAATGATTTTGAATTGTTTTTTTATACTTTTCATAATCTTCATCTGCTGTAAATAACGTTATTCCCCAATCAATGTGCAAAATGTTAATTTTAGCATTGAAAACCTGGTTAAATTTTAATAAATATTGGAGTACCTTCTTGTCTTTTGAGGTATAGTTGGTTGCATACATAATTTTTGTAGGCATTTTGAATTTGTATTTATTTGGAATTACCAATAGCGGACAAGGAGCGTTTGCCATCACATCAGCAGTAAAACTTCCAATAAGTTTTGCTTGCAAGCCACTGGCACCTTTGGTACCCATTATAATCAAATCGGTTTTGTTTTTTTTGCAAAACTCAATGATCCGAGTGCCTAGAAGGCCTTCATCAACATGAGTAGAAATGGAAAGATTGGGATTCTTCTTTACAATAGAATTTTTGATCACATTGAGTCTTTCAGTTAAAACATTGTGAGCTTCTAGGTTTTCTTTTTCAGACACTGATAGATGATAAAAACCACTTTCGAAAGGAATGAAACTGTGGTATAAAATTAGCGAAGCATCCCAAAGTGCTGCTAATTTTACCGCGTAATGAATAGCGGAATCTGCTGGAATAGAGAAGTCTGTAGGTACAAGTATTGTTTTCATAGGTGTTTTTTTTAGTATCGGTCTTCTAGGTGTTGTCTTTTTCTTTATTGGTGTTGTTTTTTAACTTTCGTACAAATTCAATCTGTTTTTTAGAGCTGTCAATTCCTTTTGTAATGTGTCAATCTTTTGTAGCAGATTGAATACAACATCAATTCCTTCTATATTAACGTCTAATTCCTGATGCATGCGAACAATTTTTTCAATTTCATAAACCGAATCCGAATCTATATATTGGCTAGATTCGATTGTTTTTATTTCGATTAAACCTATTTCGTTGAGATTCGAAAAAAAGGATATTTCTACTTCATAATGAGCACATAACTCAGGTATTGGGATCAAGTTTTTCATGTTCATGAGGTTCTTAATTTAGCGAGTTCTGTAAATAATTCTTTTTCTTTTTCAGAAAGATTGGTAGGAATTTGTATTTGATAGGTTAGGTACAAGTCTCCAAATTCTCCTTCTTTTTTATACACTGGAAATCCCTTTCCTTTCAGTTTGACTTTGGTTCCGTTTTGGGTTCCGGGTTTTACGGTCAGCTTTACCTTTCCGTCAAAGGTATCTGCAGTAATCTCGCCACCCAATATGGCGGTATATAAATCTAGGTCTACGGTTGCATAAAGGTTGTGTTTGTCCAGTTTAAATTTTGTGTGATTCTCTATCGTGAAGGTAATGTATAAATCGCCTTTGGGCCCTCCACCGGAACCTTCGGCACCCATACCGCTGATTTTTATTTGTTGCCCATTTTCGACTCCGGCAGGAATGGTTATACGAATATTTTTGCCATTAATAGTCAGCGTGCGTTTGTGCGTCGTATACACATCCTTGAGTTCAAGATGCAGTTCTGCATTAAAATCCTGTCCTTTGTACTGTGCAGTTCTGCGACCGCCGCCGCCAGAGGTGCGACCACCAAACATCGATTCAAAAAAATCAGAGAAATCGCCGCCGCCGCTGAATCCTCCTCCGCCAGACCCTCCAAAACCACCTTGATTTCCGTTTCCTTGGTATTGCCGTTGTTGTTTGGATTTTTCAAATTCTTCTGCATGCTGCCAGTTTTCGCCGTAGTCATCATATTTTTTCCGATTTTCGGTATGGCTTAATACTTCATTTGCTTCATTAATTTCCTTGAATTTTCTTTCGGCTTCTTTATCATTTGGATTTAAGTCGGGATGGTATTTACGCGCAAGTTTGCGATACGCCTTTTTAATCTCCGCTTCGGTTGCGTTTTTGCCCACTTCAAGAATTTTGTAATAGTCTATAAATGCCATTGCGATTGTTTTTTATGTTCTGGGTATTCGGTTAGGTTTGTTTGAACCATTTAAAATAGAAAATATCTTTTCAGCAGTTGTTTTACTTTCTATAGCTGACGCGATTATATGACGTCTTATTGCATATTTATTGTTTTATAAACTCACTATCAGCTGTAATTTTCACTTCATCACTAATCATTGGGGCAGGAAATTTTGAACCTAAATTAAAATCAGGACGTTTGATGATAGTACTAAATTTAAAACCCGCTGTTGGCGCTTTAGATTGTGGATTTTCAATAGTTCCTCTGTACCACATAGTGACAACTACTTGCTTTGTAATTCCGTGTAGCGTGAGTTGACCTTTTAGTTTGTATTTGTCTTTTTCTGTTTTTTGTATTGATGTGCTTTTGAAAGTCATTTTTGGATAATTCTCCACATCAAAGAATTCATCACTTCGTAAATGCTGATCACGCATTTCTACTTCAGTATTGATAGAGGCCACATCTGTAGAAAGTTCAAAAGCGGCATCGCTGAAATCAGTTTTAGTTGTAGTAGCGGTAATTTCAAATGTTTTGAATAATCCGACAATGTCTGAAATACCGTTGTGTACCGTGCTAAAAGTTAATTTTGAATGCATTGGATCTGCTTTCCATGTTGTTTGTGCAAATAAAAAAGTAGATAAAAATAATGTGGTGATAATTGTTGCTATTTTTTTCATTGCTATTTTTTTTAAAATTAATTGTTGGCATTCTATGATGAGGTTAAGAAGTTTGAAATCGGACTATTTTTTTTGGTATCAAGAATATATCAAGTAGTAATGATTCTAAACTCCAGAGATTATCTCTATCAAATTTAATCAATTTTTAGATGTTAAAACAGTAATAAGATATTTTATTAGTGCTGGTTATGAATAAAAAAAAGCTCAAAAAAGAAGCTTTTTCAAATCCATTTCTACAAATATTTTTTTATATTGGTAACAATTCATCTTCCAGAGCTTTTAAGTTTTGTTTGTTTTTTAAATCAATCAGCACTGCTTTATACTTTATAAATTCCGCATCCTTTGGGTTAATTTGTAACACAAAATTTGTTTTTCCCAACAAGTTTTCTAGATACTTCTTTTGGTCAATATTCTTGTATTTACGATGATCCTCAAAACCAAATTTCTTGATATAATATAAGGCTTGTCTCAACTCATTGCGTTTGTGAAAAACGACTTGTGGTTTTTCATTGACTACAACACCGGTAACCGTTTGGCGCATATTTGGCGTCATCAGTTTGGTTTTTTTAGTATTGATGTGAAGGTTTAGTTTTTCAATGGTTTTCGTCACTTTTTGCAACAATTCATTTTCGTTAAAATCGCCAGAAAAACTCATATCATCCGCATAACGAGTATAGCGAATTTTATAATCTTTACAATAGCCAGCAATGGCAGTATCTGCTTCTTTAAAAATGAGGTTCGAAAGATAGGGGCTCGTTGGTGCTCCTTGCGGTAAAGTTCCGTTTCGGGTACACAATTTCGACAGTAGTTTGGATACTATTTTGGAATACCCCAATTTTAAAAATTCATTTTCAACGGCTTTAACGGATAGTGACGGAAAGAAATTTTCTAAATCGAGTGTAAAAACTTTGGGTTGCTTTTTATGAAACCTCAAGTTTTCCAGCAATGTTACGCTTGGTTTGTATGCTTTCGCAAAAGCGCTGACAGGTGCTTTATACAATATGTTTCTAAGGATCCAGATTTGGATTTCTTTCAAACTTGGAAGCGGCTCAGAAATAAGTCGTTGGCCACTATTTTTTTTAGGAATCTCAAAATCACGATAAAAATAGTTGGGAAACAGCGATGCTTTTTTCAAATATTCTTTTTTGTATCCCACTAGACCTGATAAATGTTCTATATTGTAAATCACAGGGACTTGATGCGAAAACAAAACTTCGGCATAATCCAGACAACGTTGGATATTGGTCAGAGAATAGCCTTTTGTATGGGCTTCCTTAATAAAGGCGTATTTGTAATGTGCAAAATCCATGGCGCTACATTTTTTAACGGGATAGAGACTTTTTTGTCCCTATCCCAATTAAGAAAACCGGTTTAAAAGTTCGGAGCTCTGCGGAGAATCTTTTAAACCTGGTGCTTGAAAGAACATTCAATTACAGAACAGTGACTCACGGCTCCGTTGCTAACCTAGGCTAACATTTTCTTTGAGAAATGAATTAGAAAAACAATTCATTTTGACTGGGTACAAATATTTTTTTACGGTCTAATTTCGGGATTTGTCGCTCGAAATCTTTTTGAATCCATTCCTCTTTTTTTTTAGTTTTTATTCGGTGTGGTTTCATTTTTCATAAGTTTGTAAAACTATAATTAACTAAAAATCAATTGAATACAATATAAATATACGCAAAATATTTTAAGATTGATACACGTTTTTATAAATTTTTTTAATACTACAGAATTAATTGCTTTTCATCTTCTTTTTTGTGCTAAAACATTTGTATTTAGTTAATTATAGAACCGTTTGTATGGGGTGTAAGTGACTACTAATTCTATCATTCTTGTGATGACATACGAAAACAAATTAATGAATTTTGTCATTATAGTGGTTTTGGTTTTCAGTGATTCCTTAGTTATGCTTTGGCATTGTGAAATAACTCCGTTGAGGTGTGTCCTAAACTCTGATGAAAACGAACGCGAACGTATTTCGACATTCATTTCCAGGCTTCCGTAGGAACTCAAATTATTAAGGTTAAAAGAACCAATTGTTGACCAATTTTCATCAATTACGGCCACTTTTCCGTGCAAAACGGATTGGTCCCATTCGTACAATTCAATATTATATTTTAGGAGTTTGTCATATAGAAAACAAGTCGCCCGTCTTGTCATCGGAAGATCTGATTTTCCGGAGAGAATCAATTTGATAGTCACTTTGTTTTTAGACGCTTTTTTCAAGGCCTGAATAATTCGGATTCCGGGAAGAAAATAACTGCCTATAATGATTATTTCCTTTTTGGCTTGTCGGATGGATTTTATATAACCATCACAAATTTCATTTTTCCCTTTCAACCAATCATTCTGGAGGATGCGCACGGATGTGTCGTTCTGGATCTGAAATGTAGATTTTATTTTTGTATTTTTCAGCTCTCTTTTTTTAAAATATTTATCGCGACAAAGCTGTTGGAGTGGTTTTGCAATTTCCCCGTTTAATTGAACGGCATAGTCCAACCAAGGTTTTTCTGTGGTTGAACCATGGTATTTATCAGCGATATTTATGCCACCAACCAGCGCAACTTTTGCATCAGCAACAACAACTTTACGATGCAATCTCCGTCCAAGATAAAAGGTATACGTTGAAAATAAAGGTGCAAAAAAACGAATGTTAATCCCACTAAATTTTAGGTCCTTTAATAGTTCATCGGGAAAGGATAAAGAGCCCAAACCGTCCAGAAGCACATAAATTTCGACTTTCCGCAGCGCAGCTTCCTTTAATGCAGCAACAATTCTTTTTCCCGTGGCATCATTTTCAAAAAGATACATTTGCAGGTGGATTTCAAATTGTGCATCTCGAATGATAGCTTCTAAACGGGCAAAATAATCTTTGCCACTGTATACTAACTCCAGATTTTTAGGAACAGTATCGCTATCGTTAGTTTTTATCATGGGCTTTATTGAATTTGACCTCATTAATTAAAATAAATTCCATTAGATTTTCGATGTCCAAAGCACCAGCGACTTCGTTATTTTCCATAACGAGCATTAACTTTGATTTATTAAGTTGTATTAGTTCAAATACATTTTCCAGAAGCGAATTAGCATCAAGAAAAATCAAATTCCGATCCATAATATTATAAATAAATTCGGCTTCTCCTTTTTGCGAAAGCGCCATTATAATTTGGTCGCGGTTCAGCGTTCCTACGGGAATTTCTTGTTCTGTGATTAAAAAATTCTTGTTTTGGCTATCCAAAACTAACGCAACGGCAGTTTTTACAGTTTCATTAGCATCAATCTTTGGATATTGTTTCATCAAAACATCATGGACTTTAAACCCTTTCAGCATGAATTTTGACTCGGTATAATCAGTTTCAACTTGAGCGCCAATAATGACAAAAATACCAATAAAAATCAAGAATGGCGAGGTAAAAAATCCTAAAAGAATAAATCCCAAAGCTAGAAATTGGCCTATTCGTGCCGAAATTCGGGTAGCTACATGCCGCTGCAATCTGAAGGATAATAACGCACGTAAAATACGGCCACCATCCATTGGAAATGCAGGAATTAGATTAAAAAGGGCCAACCAGAAATTGACTAAAAAGAAATTCAGAAAAAAATTATTAGCATTGACGCCATTGGCTAGCTGTGCCATTAATTGTTCTGAAGTAGCTGGGATTGTTATAAAAATTCCGGTAATAACTGCCAAAACGATGTTTACCAATGGTCCTGCTATAGCTACGATTAATTCTTCGATTGGTTTTTCAGGAATTTTTTCGAGTCGGGCTATACCGCCAATGGGCAATAGGGTGATGTCTTTGGTTATAATATTATACCTTTTTGCTGCCAAAGCATGGCCTAATTCATGCATTACCACGGTGATAAAAATACTCAAAACAAAGAAAACGGACCACAATATTTGTGTAGCATTTTGACCGGATCGGTAATTAATGAAAACGATAAACAGAATCAGTAAGGAAAATGTCCAATGTATAAAAATACCTATATCTGCTATTTTCCCAAGTTTAAAGGAGCCTTTCATTTTATTTATTTTTAATGTAAATTGTCAGTGTCAGTAATATGGAAATTTATACCTAATTCTTCTTTCGGAATTTCGATTTGTCAATTTTTAACTATTCCAAAATTTTTTCAACCATTTTGCTTTTAATAATGCGGAAATCTTCATTTTTACGCCTCTAATTTTCGTTCAGCAACAAACGATTTTGTTGTTTTGTAAATTCCGTTGTTCTTGATTAGAAATTAACCCGTTGGGTGTAATTCAATTTTTTAACCACATAAATTCATAGATTTTATATGTTTCAAAAAACATTTTACTCTAATTGGAGAAAACAATAGCTATGTGAACCCAAAAATAGGGCTATCCAACTCTTTTTTATGTATCTATGTGGTTTAATTTTTATTTATTCCAACATGTGAGTTGATTCAAATAGTTCGCTTTCTTTCTTTATGTTGTTTCTAATTTATTTTCCGTGTACACCATTTTGTCAATGGGTTTCATTAAAACTAGATTCCTGCTTCCGAAAGAATGGACTGCGTTCTGGATTCTGAATTATTATACCGTAATTTGTTTAAATACAATTTATTACCGATCATTTAGTAGCTGTTTTTGGTTGTTGTTTAAAACTATTGTGCTACAAATCCACCGTCTACCGCCATTGCAAGTCCCGTTACAAAAGAAGCTTCGTCAGAGCACAGCCACACCACTGCAGAGGCTATTTCTTCCGGTTTTCCAAAACGTCCGATGGGCTCTAGCTCTGTAAATTGTTCTATAGCTTCTTTTGTTTTCCCGGTAAGACGATCAATCATTGGAGTTTGAATAACGCCGGGACAAACTACATTTATTCTAATTCCTAGTTTAGCACATTCTAAAGCAGCACTTTTTGATAATCCAATAATACCATGTTTGGAGGCCACATAAGCCGGTAAACCACTGAATCCAACTAGTCCTGCTACAGAGGCGCAATTCACGATAGCACCTTTACCTTGTTTTAATATTTCAGGGATTTCATATTTCATGCAAAGCCAAATTCCTTTTAGGTTTACACCAATGATTTTGTCCCAATTTTCCTCAGTGCATTCATGGGTAGGAGCAGACGCACCTTCAATTCCAGCATTATTGAACGCATAATCTAATCGGCCAAAAGTGTCAATAGTTTTTGCTACCATTGCTTTTACATCTTCGGTTTTTGAGACATCACATTTGATAAAAATGGTTTCACCTCCTAATTCCTTGATGAGGCTCATTGTTTCGCTATTTTCTATCCAATCCACTACGGCTACTTTAGCTCCTTTTTTTGCGAAAGCAAGTGCCGTAGCTTTACCAATTCCAGAGGAACCTCCCGTCACGATAACTACTTTATTCTCGAATGTTGTTTCCATAATTTGGTTTTTATTAGGGTATAATTGTTCTTGTTGCTTGCTGTTCTGCTTCCAAAATATTTTCAATTCCTTTTATCAAAGCATCTGGGTTAAACGAGATACTGTCTATCTCTTCATTCACTAAAAATTGAGCAAATTCAGGGATATCACTAGGTGCCTGTCCGCACAGTCCTACTTTTATTTCGTTGCGCTTGGCCACACGAATGGTTTCTTTTATCAACGCTTTGACAGCTGGATTCTCTTCGCTGAACAAGTAACTCACTAATTCCGAGTCGCGATCCAGACCCAAGGTGAGTTGGGTTAAATCATTGGAACCAATAGAAAAACCATCAAAGAGTTTTGCAAAATCATCCGCCAGTAATACATTGCTTGGTATTTCAATCATTACATAAACCTGCAATCCGTTGATGTCTTGCACCAACCCATTTTTTGCCATTTCTGACAATACATTTTCACCTTCTTGCACTGTTCTGCAAAACGGAATCATCAGTTTTACATTATGAAGTCCCATCTCGTTGCGTACTTTTTTCATGGCTTCGCACTCTAAGGCAAAACCTTTTCGATAAAAATCACTGTAATAACGGGAAGCACCTCGAAAACCAATCATCGGATTTTCCTCCTGTGGCTCGTAATATTTTCCTCCAATTAGGTTGGCGTATTCATTGCTTTTAAAATCACTCATTCGCACAATCACCTCTTTTGGATAGAAAGCAGCGGCAACAATAGATACGGCTTCGGCGAGTTTGTCAATGAAATAATTTTTAGGATCTTCATAGTCTTTTGTTAAGGCTGCTATTTCAGATTTTATATTCGCATCGGTTATTTTCCCAGGTTCACACAACGCCAAAGGATGAATTTTGATGGTGTTCGAAATCGCAAATTCCATTCGCAACAAGCCCACACCCTGATTGGGATATTGGCTTAATTCAAAGGCTCTTTCGGGATCCGCAAGAATAAGCATGGGATTCGTTTTTGGCATTTTAAGCGTACTGAAATCCTGTTCTGTTATTTCCCATTTCAATTTTCCATCGTAAATAGTTCCTTCTTTGCCTTCGGCACAGGACACGGTAATTTCTTGTCCGTTTTGTATTGTCTCAGTTGCATCGCCGCAGCCAACCACGGCAACGGTTCCCAATTCTCGGGCGACAATGGCGGCGTGGCTGGTGCGTCCGCCTTTATTGGTAATGATTGCCGAAGCTCTTTTCATAATGGGATCCCAATCCGGAGTGGTCAAATCAGTGACTATGATTTCTCCATTTTGCAACAAATCCCCTTCTTGCGGATTGTTTAGAATTCGGGCTTTACCAGAAACAATTTTATCCCCAAGCGCAATCCCTTTGGTCAAAATCGTACTTTTTTCTTTGAGTTTATATATCTCTCTGACGTACTTATTTGCTTTACCGTGAATGGTTTCCGGACGTGCCTGAACAATATACAATTGGTTGTTCAAACCATCTTTTGCCCATTCGATATCCATTGCTTTTTGATAATGTTTTTCAATTTTATGGCACCATTGGGACAATTGGATAACTTCTTTGTTAGTTAGCGAAAACTGGTTCTGTTTTTCCAAAGTCGTTTTGGTGTTTACAATTGTATTTTCTGCCGAGGTACTTTCTGTTTTTTCGGCATAAATCATCGTGAACTCTTTTTTGCCACACTGTTTTTTTAGAATTGGATTCAAATCTGGATTTTCTAAGGTAGGCTTAAAAACCATCCACTCATCTGGCGTAACGGCACCCTGAACAATATTTTCACCTAATCCCCAGCATCCGTTGATGATAATGGTGTTTTCGAAACCGCTGTCCGGATCAATGGTAAAGGCCACGCCGGAAGACGCTTTATCACTGCGTACCATTTGTTGTACGCCAACGGAAATGGCAATATCCATTTCGGCAAAGCCCATGTCATTTCGGTATTTTATAGCACGATCTGTAAATAAAGAAACAAAGCAGCGGTGTACGGCGTCCAATAATTGGTCAGCACAGTTAATATTCAAGAAAGACTGCATCTGACCCGCAAAACTGGCGGTTGGTAAATCTTCAGAAGTGGCGCTGCTGCGGACCGCTACATTCACATTGTTTATTTCGCATTGTTCTCCAAGCGATTGGTAAGCTACTTTTATTTCCTCACGGATTTCGCTTGGCATGGTCGCAGCTAAAATAAGATTTCTGGCTTTTTCTCCAATTGTTGAAAGATTGGAATACTCTTTCGTATCCAATGGCAACAACAATTCTTGAAGGGTTTGCTCTAGATTGTTTTCTTTACGGAACAATCTGTAAGCTTCTGCGGTAACTGCAAAGCCGTTTGGAATGCTGATGCCAATTGGATTGAGCTGGTTGTACATTTCGCCAAGCGAAGCGTTTTTGCCTCCAACTTCGCTTAGGGATTCAATACCAATTTGATTGAAAAACAGGATGTGTTTGTACTTTGTCATTTTTTATCTTTTTATTTAATAATGACAGACATTTTTTGTGTCTGTTAAATCGTAACATATAAAAAATAGGAATGAAATTTTTTTAAATAACCTGATTGCAAATTTTGAAATATACAAGTCGTTTTTTAGGCTTCAAAAAATGAAAAATTGCAATTTCCGCTTGCTAAAACTGACTATTGTAAATTTAATAAAATAATCCCTCAAATCCTAAAAAGCGATGTTTGATTTAGTGCTTAAATTGTTGTTTATTAGAATAATATGTCTTTTTAAGCGTGCTTTTAAGATATTTGAATTTTTAACGGAAAGCAATGATTTTTAGGAAGATTTTTCAGAATAGAAGTTTTTGAAGATATCCTTTCCGCTGACTTGTTTATTTATAGAATCTATAATTGTAAATTCGCAAATATCTTCGGAAAAAAATAGTGTTTTTTTGAAAAACGCTATTTTTTTCGCCTAATACTGATTCCAGTTAATGAGTCAAAGGAACTTATCCATTCATCATTTTTTAGTGATTGGTTATCATTGATTTTTAAATATTTAAGGCTTTTTTATGCAATAATTTCAAATGATCTAATTCAAGCATTCTGGTATTTTTTAAAAAACCAAACTTTCAAAATATCCGCCGTAACGATATAGGTAGCGACAATTAATAACATGGCAACGAGATTAAGTAGCGGTAAAGGGGTTAGACCTATATTATTGGCAAAGGATAAATAAGGAAGTGCTATGGTGAGTAGTAATGCCATTATACTAAAGATAAAGAGATACTTCCCTGGTTTGCTTTTAAAAAAGTTCTTGTGCGTACGGATGATGAAAAGAATACAAAGTTCTGAAAGGACTGACTCTATAAACCAACCTGTTTGGAATTGTGATTCTTTAGCTTTTAATAAAAAGAAAAGTGTCAAAAACGTAATAAGATCAAACAGAGAACTGTGAATACCAAAAATCAACATATAATTGCGAATGAGTTTTAGATTCCATTTTCCTGGTTTTTCTAACTGCTCCTTATCTACGTTATCAGTTGTAACAGTCAGAAAAGGGAAATCAGTAAGGAAATTAGTTAAAAGGATCTGTATGGGAAGCATGGGCAAAAATGGCAATACCAAAGAAGCTGCCGCTACGCTACACATGTTGCCAAAAGTAGAACCTGTGCTGATATATAAATATTTCAATGTGTTAGCAAACGTTTTTCGACCTTCTTTAATTCCGTCTACCAATACCATTAACTCTTTTTCCAATAATACAAAGTCTGCTGCTTCTCTAGCTACATCTGCTGCATTTTCAACAGATATGCCTACATCTGCTGCGTTTATGGCGGAAACATCATTAATACCATCACCCATATAAGCAACCGTATAGGTATGTTTTAATGCCATTATAATACGCTCTTTTTGCTGAGGCTCTACTTCAGCAAAAATGTGGATTTTCTTCACCAGCTGTTTTAATGCCTCAGGACTTGTTTTGAAAAGTTCTTTACCTGTTATTATTGCAGGTTTTTGAATGCCTATATTTAGGGCTATGGATTTGGCTATGTTTTTATTATCACCAGTAATAACTTTCAAACCCACCTTAAGTTTATTGAGTTCTTTTATTGTTTCAATAATACCATCTTTTACAGGATCATTCAAAAGTATAAAACCAGCAAAAATCATTTCTGTTTCCAGCTCTTTTGATACGATAGCCGTATCAATATTTTTATAACAAATCCCAATAGCTCGTAACCCATTAGTACCATATTGTGCAAAGTTCTTTTCTAATTCCTGCTTGTGAGTCGCAATATCTTCAACGGTTTCATTGCTTAATCTAATTTTGGTGCAAATGCTAAGTATTTGAACAAATGCCCCTTTGCTAATAAGCAGTTTTTCTTTATCAATGCTAATAGCAATACTCAGTCTTTTTCGGATAAAATCGTAAGGTATTTCGCCAATTTTTTCTACACTATTATTTAAAACTATTTTTAATTGTTTTAAAGCATCGTCAATAGGATTTGAATATCCCGTTTCAAAAGTAGCATTCCAGTATGCTAAATGTTTTACAAATTCACTTTCTTGTCCTAATCCATCTGTCAAGCCAGCGATTTTGATATTCCCTTCTGTTATAGTTCCGGTTTTGTCAGTGCATAATAAATTTACTTCGCCAAGATTTTGAATTGAATTGAGCTTTTTTACAATTACTTTTTTATCTAATAGTCTTTTTGCTCCAGCACTCATGGCAATGGTTGTAATTGCAGGCAATAGTTCTGGAGCCATGCCAATAGCCAATGCCAGAGCAAATAGGGCTGATTCAATTACACCTTTGTGGTTTAATAAGTTTGCCACAAGAATAAATACGGCTAACACTAATGTTATTTTCATCAAAAAAAAGCCAAAGTCTTTTATTCCTTTTTCAAAAGCAGTTTCAATTGTTCTTAATGTGCTTAATGCAATGTTACCAAATAGGGTGCAATCGCCTGTTTGAATTACTAATGCCTTAGCATTGCCACTTACAATGTTGGTTCCTTCCCATAAACAATTGGTTCTTTTAGCAAGTTCAGTTTGTTCATCCAAAACTCCTACTGCTTTTCGTGTTGGATAGGATTCCCCTGTTAAGCTGGATTCATTGGCATGAAGCTCATTAGATTCAATAATAAGACAGTCTGCAGGTAGCATATCGCCCGCTTTGAGAATAATTACATCTCCTACTACGATATGCTTGGAAATAATTTCCTGAGGACGTCCGTCACGTAGTACTGACGTCTTTAAGGAAATCATAGATTGTAGTTTTTCGACTACTTTACCAGCTTTTCTTTCTTGAAAAAAACTCAGTAATCCCGTTGATATAACAATGAATAATATAATAAATACATTTGATGCTTCACGAAGGAATGCTGAAATTAGTACGGCTCCGATTAGCAGGAGCATAAGTGGGCTTTTGAATTGGCTTAAAAAAAGTAAAAAATCTTTATTGAAAACAGATTTGCTTTTAGGATGAAGTCCTTCCTTCTGGAGGATATTGTCGGCAGTGGTTTGCGACAATCCTTTTTCGGAACTGTTTAATTTTCGAAACCAATAAGAAGTGTCAAATTCCCAAAATTTATTTTCTGTTGTTGGTTGCATAAGGCATATTACTTTTTAATTTTTGATAGTGACCTTGCTGCTTGTATTTTTTAAACTGGAATATTTTATATAAAATTAAATCATAAAACGCATTAAAACAAGCTTTTACGGTTTGTAAAAATAAAGACTGCTTTGATTTAAGAAAAAGAAAGCCCGCCGGAACTTTTGAACATTAAAGATTAATTTGCATCGGCTGATTTGTGTTTGATGGCTTTCCTACTCAGGCAATCATAAAGGTAAAATTACTAAAGAATTACTCTGTATAAGTTTAGCTGCAAGTTTTATATTTTAATCAAGTTTGTTGTTGAGTTATCAATACTAGTTCTAACTAATTAAAGTTCAGTGCATTATTGTATACAAACAATTTGTAAATTTGAGTAACCAATAAAACAGGACATGTTTAGCGCTATTTTTTTGTATAATCCAATGAGTTATTTTGGAATTTTTATTTGGTTTCTCTTTCTGGACCAATTAACTCCTATTCCAGAAGAAGTAATCTTGTTGTCAATTGGATACATCGCCAAAAACCATTTAATCAATCCTTATTACGCTGGTTTGTCCGCTTTCCTTGGTCTCACTATTATTGACAATCTATTTTATTGCTTGGCTTTCTCTGGGTTTAAATTTATCAATCGCTTTAAAAATAAAATTAGCAAAAAAATGCAAAAAAAGTATCTTAAAGAAATGGAAAATCATACTGTAAAAACCTTGTTGTTATTGAGTTTTATTCCCAAAATTCGATTTTTCAGTCCTATTTTTGCGGGATTGTTTCGAGTCAAGTGGAGTACTTTTTTTATCGTTAACGGCATCGGTACTATTATTTTTATAATAATCTATATTGCCGTTGGTATGTTATTTCACAATAGTCTTGAATACCTAGTAAAAGAACTTGAAATACTAAGGCATTCTATTTTTGTGGTATTTATGATTGTGATAACCATTGTACTATTTTATAAGTTTAAAAAGAAAAATAAATAAATTGTTTAAAACGTTTTAAAAGTTGCGCAGGGGAATAGTTTTTAAAAAAAAACAAATTAGACTAAAATTTAATTTTATTTTTTTTGATAACTTTTTTTATCTGTTAAATAATTGAATAATTATTATAAATAACTAAAAAGAAGTCTCTCAATCTAATATACAATAACGAAATATGATATTTTTATCTTTTTATGTAAAAACATGTTGTTAGTGTGTTTTTTTTTAGGTAATTCATATATATTTGCTGCTTTAGTGGATTTAAAACTAACAAAAACTATTTATGAGATTTAATCAATTTATTTTAGGCCTGTTGTTTACTATAATAGGAACTTCAGTTGTGAATGCCCAAACAATCAAAGGGATTGTGACGGATGAGAATGGCCAAGGTTTGGCTTTTTCTAATGTTGTTGATAAAGCGACATCCAATGGTGTTACTACTGACGC
>JAGOJA010000154.1 GCA_017995345.1 Flavobacterium sp. | reverse complement strand
CTTTTAATTTTTTATAGTTGGTTATCCCAGTATCCCAATCTTTTTGATGTCCGGCAATATCACCAAGATATTCAATGGTTTTTATATGATTCGGTTGCGATTTTAAATGTTCGGAAAATAGTTTTTCTGCTTCGTTGTATTTTTTTTGCGCATACAATTTCTCGGCCTTTTCAAACGTTGATTGAGAAAAGACTGAAAACGAAAGTAATAGGAAAAATAACTTTATAAATTTCATTTTTCAAAAATAGTGAAATGATTTTAGTTAATTTTACTTACAAATAATTTATTTTGATTACGTCCCAACCTTTTATTGATTTCTGAACTCTATTATTAAAAATATCAAATTATGCGTAAAATATTATTTCTCTTAATTTTAATTAATTCCTTTAATTTATTTGCTCAATATGAGGATAAATGGAAAGAAGTCTATCAGTTAGAGTTGGATGGTAAAATCAAATCTGCTCAAGAAAAAGTTCAAGAAATTTATAAAAAAGCAAAGCGTAAAAATGATGAAGTGCAAATCATAAAATGTTTCTTTTATCAATCAAAGTTCGAACAAGTTTTTGATGAAAAAGCGCAAACTACAATCATAAATAATATTCAGAAAGAAATTAATGAAGCAAAACCTGTTTCAAAAGCTCTTTTAAGTTTTATATACATCACAATTTTAGAAGATTACTATCAAAATTATTATGGTATCATCAAAAACAGAACCAACATAGAAACAAAAAAAAGTAAAGACTTTTTAACATGGACTGGTACTGATTTTAATAAAGAAATTAATCAATATTATGAGCAACTATTAGTAAATGAAAAGGAATTAAGAGAAACAAATATTAAAATTTATAATGCTATTTTTGATATTTCACCAAGTGTAGATATAAAAAATTACTCTATTTATGATTTTCTAGCTCAAAAAAAAACCAACTATCTAAAATCTCGAATTACTTCTTGGAAACAAAAAAAATCTAGTGATTTTGAAAAAGAATTACTACCTTTTTATAATAAACCAGAAGCTTTTGTGAAATATGATACAAAAAAATTAGAAGACGAAAACTTTAGAAAATTAATTTCATTTTTACAGAATAATGAAAAATATTATCTAGAACAAAATAATTATGAAAAAGTAGATTTTGCTTACTTTGAAAGACTGAAATATGTTAGAGAATCTATTTGGAATGAAGAATATTATCTTGACAAAGTTGAAGATTTAGAAAAATCAACTAGCAATATTTTTCTAAAACAATTTTTACGAATTGAAAGATTAAAATATTATCAAAGTCATTCTTCTAAAAATGATGATAAAAATTTAAACGAAAAAGCACTAAAATTAATTGATACAATTCTTGAAACTAAAATAAATTTAGATGCTTTGTCAACTGCTGAAAATATTAAAATTGATATCCATAAGAAATCGATTTATTTACAATTACCAAAAATAACTTATCAAAATCAAAACAACAGAGCCTATGTGAGATTTAAAAATATTGATACAATCACCATTTCATATTACCCATTACCTCATAAATTAAACCATCTTTTTGAAGAAAATTATAGAAATAACATATTCTATAAAGATTCTATTGTAAATGATTTGATAAATAAAAACAAAGCTATAAAAAAACAAATCGTTAAACTGCCTAATAAAAATGATTATTATGAATCTTCAACTGAGTTTTTATTAGAAAAATTAGAAGTTGGAAATTATTTAATATATGTTGAAGCATCAAATCACAATAATTTAGACAAAAATGCATTTGCGTATCAAAGATTACAGGTAACTGATCTATTTGTTTTTGAAGACGATGAAGAAAACAAAGATATCTTTTATACTTACAACAGAAAAACAGGTAAACCAATTGAAAATGTAAAATTCAAAAATGAAGTTGAAAGTTCAATTAGCAACTCAAATGGAAAAGCGTTTTTAAATCCAACAAAACATGAAAAGGATGTAACGTATAGCCATAATGTTGAGATATCGCATCAAAAAGACACTATTTTAAAAACCTATAACAGAAATTTCATTTATAGTAATGATATTGAGGAGGATTATGAAAATTTTGAAGCAAAAGCTATGATTTATTTTGATCGAGCTATATATCGTCCTGGACAAAAAATGTATTACAAAGGTATCATTATTCAAAATTTAAACGATGAAAAAAGTGTTGTTCCCTTTATAACTGTTCATGTAACAATAGAAGATGAAAACAATTCGGTTTTAAAAGAATTTGATGTACAAACCAACGACTTTGGAAGTTTTTCTGGAGAATTTGACATTCCAAAAAATGTATTAACAGGCGAGTTTAGTATTAAAATTGATGAACCAGAAAATTATGAAATAGATGAAAAATATTATGACAAAGATGAAGACGAACATAGATTTTGGGACAATGTAGATTTTAATTCTCATGAAAGTTTTCGTTTTAAAGTTGAAGAATATAAACGACCAACATTTGAAGTAAGCTTTGATGAAATAAAAGAAAATTACACCATTGGCGATACATTAAAAATTAAAGGAAATGCAAAAGCATTAGCTGGAAACAATTATACTAATTCTAAAGTGGTTTATACGATTTCAAAAGTAATTTATACCGATTTTAAAAGTGATAATTATGAAATGTATCAAGATAATTATATCCATAAAGAAATTACAACTAATGAAAATGGAGATTTTTCAATTGAATTTACTGCAACAGATTCTATTGTTCCAAACCAAGAAATTGAATCGCTAAATTTTACTATCGAAGCTACTGTTACAGATACAAACGGAGAAACTCGAACAGCATCAAAATCAATTTTTGTTGATCAAGAAATGCTAAAAATTACACTAATCACAAACAATGAATTTATTATTGAAGATAAAAACACAATAAAAATCAACACTACAACCTTAAATAAATATCCAATTGATGCCAAAGGAACTTTGAAATTCTATGAAATTAAAAAGAAAAAATATCTAAAAAACAGATTGTTTTCTGTTCCTGAAATTCAAGGTTTTACTCGGGAAGAATTTGAGCGTTTATTCCCTTACGAAGCCTACGATAAATCAGATTATGAAACTAAAAATGTTTTGGTGAAAACCATTTCATTTGACACAAAAATAAATAATGAAATTGTCTTAGATTTTTTAAAAAATTATAAAAACACATCGTTTAAAGTAATTGCAGAAGCTCATGATGTGAAAAATAATTTAATTACAAATGAGAAAATATTTACTGTAAAATCAAGAAATGAACCTCTTTCAAAAGAAAAACTTTTTACAATTAAAGATATTTCAAAACAAAAATCAAATTTCCATAAAATTGAAGTTCAATCTATTATTTCAGATTTATATGTCACCTCACGATTTTATATTGACGAAAAATCAGTAAACAACGTTCAAATCATTCAATTAATAAACGGAAAAACAATTTTTAAATTCCCCAAAACAAACAAATATAAAAGTAAACTTACCTTTCATTTTTTATCCGTTTGGGAAAATGAAACACATCAAGAACTTCATGTAATAAATCGAGAAACTACAAAAAGTAAACTAAATATTGAAATTGAAAGTTTTCGTAATAAAATTGAGCCTGGAAGTACCGAAAATTGGTCTTTCAAAATTCTAAATCAAAAATTGGAAGCCGAATTTTTGGCGAGTATGTACGATCAATCGTTGGATCAGTTTGTCACAAATAATTGGCGAAATATTGTATTTTATAATCGTGATTATACTCCACAAATGCCTATTGCAGCAGATGAAAATCCAAAATCATTTGTGCAAATAAACAACTTTATTGACTTCAAAAAACGCTATTTCCATATCCAAACAAAAACAGATTTAAACTGGTTTGGGTTTGATTTTACAAATCCTAAAAATGAATATGCAACTACTAAATATTTTAACAATATTAGACAAAATAACCAAATTCCAAAAAATGCAAAATTTATAACTGGAATTGTGAAAGATGATCTTGGCCCAGTAGCAGGAGCATATGTTCAAATATTTGGAACAAAAAGAGAAGTAATCACAAATTTCGATGGCGAATTTTCAATTAAAGCTGCTATAGGTGAAGCTATTTTTGTTTATTATGAAGGAGGTGCTAGTGAAATAATATTAATTGGCAATAAAAAAAATTATTTAATCACTTTAAAAGCTGAACTTAACGAAGTTGTATTAGTTACAGATGCTTTTAAGAAAGATAAACTAAAAATAACCTCCGCTATTCCTGTTGTAAAAAACAATTCTATTCAAAATGAAACACCATATCAAACTTTTCAAAACGCCTTACAAGGCAGAGCGTCTGGTGTCCAAGTCACTGCTACTAATGGCAAACCAGGTCAAAAAGGCTATGTGACTATTAGAGGTAATGTAAGTATAACAGGAAATTATAATGGAGCAACATATATAGTAGATGGTGAATTTGTAAGTGAGCAATATGCTTCAAGTCTAAATCCAAAAGACGTAAGTGATTTATCAATATTAAAAGATGGTGCAGGCGCTTCAATATATGGTAGTAGAGCTGGAAATAATGTGGTAGTAATCACAACAAAAAATAGTTTAAAAGAATTAGCGCAAGTTAAAACAAGAAGTAATTTTAATGAAACAGCCTTCTTTTATCCTCATATTAAATCAGATAATAACGGTAAATTCTCTTTCCAATTTACCACTCCTGAATCCTTAACTAAATGGAAATTACGTTTGTTT
>JAGOJA010000012.1:9749-39569 GCA_017995345.1 Flavobacterium sp. | reverse complement strand
TTTTCTTTAAAATAATAAAAGATTGCAACGGATAGCTGGAAAATGCTCCTGAAATTCATCAGGATTAATCCTTATAATTTGTTATATTTGAATATACAAAGATAAAATATTTCTTATGAAGTCTATAAATCCCGATGATTTTAAAGTGATTGGCAAAATTGATTTGTCAAAAATTCCTACGAACTTGTTTAATGGAGCTAGTGAAGATGCTAAAGAGGAAAAACTAGATAAAGTTCAGACAAAATTGAGTGAGTTGCAGGATGTGATGTATGCGCACAACAGATACGGCGTTTTGATTTGTTTGCAAGGCATGGACACATCGGGTAAGGATAGTTTGATTCGAGAAGTTTTTAAGGAATTTAATCCGCGTGGTGTTGAAGTGCATAGTTTTAAAACGCCTAATTCAACCGAACTAGAACACGATTATTTGTGGCGCCATTATTTGGCTTTGCCAGAGAAAGGGAAGTTTGCCGTTTTTAACAGAACGCATTATGAGAATGTTTTGGTTACTCGCGTGCATCCGGAATATATTATGAATGAAAATTTGCCTGGAATTGAAAAAGTAGAAGATATCACGCCACAGTTTTGGGAAGACCGATTGGAGCAAATCAATAATTTTGAGAAGCACATTTCGCAAAACGGAACGATTGTTTTGAAGTTTTATTTTCACTTAAGTAAGGAAGAGCAACGCAAGCGCTTGTTAAGAAGACTCGAAGAAGTGGAGCATCACTGGAAATTTTCACCCGGAGATTTGAAAGAACGCGATCACTGGGATCAATACATGCAGTATTACGAAGAGGCAATTAACAAAACGGCTACTAAAAACGCACCTTGGTACATCATTCCCGCTGACGATAAGGACATGGCTCGTTATATTGTTGCTAAGATTATCTGGGAAGAGATGCAGCAATATACGGATATAAAAGAACCATCCTTAGACGAAAAGGTAAAAGCTAATTTTGAAATGTATAAAGAAATGTTGAAAAAAGAATAGACCAAAAAAATGCGCTGAATTTCAGCGCATTTTTTAACTAATTCAAAACAGTTTATAGTGCAAAACCATACGCTAAACGAACGCCTACTTGTCCTACACCTTTTCCGACAGAACCGTTATTGTTCACTTTTGCAAAGTCAGAATAGTGCTCATAATGTACGGATAGGTCAATATATTTTGTAGCATAACCAATAGTAGGTGATACTAATAAAGACGTTTTGTTGTAACCGTTAGTTATGGCAAAAGCAGCACCAGCTTCTCCCATTACATAAAATTGATCGTTCCATACGAAAGCTTTGAAACCTGCTTTAGCCGGAATAAATCCTAAGTCTGAACCATCTGCTTTACTTACAAATAAATTGGTGAAACCAGTTGTTAATGTTAAAGAGTATCTTTTTGATAAATCGTATTGAACTCTAGCATCAGCTCCTAGTGCTAATTTGTATGGGGCATCAATTGAGTACCCAGCATTTGCACCAAATCCTAAACGGAATCCTTGATCATATTTTGCCGTTTCTTGTGCATTCGCATTACCAGCAAACATAATTGCTATAACGAATACAAATAATATTTTTATTTTCTCTGTCATTTTCATAATTGAAATTTTTTATTAATATTTTTTTTGGTACCATCTTGATTTGATTTAAAACAAATCAGCGATACAAATGTACAGCCCTCACAGGCCTGTTTTGTTATAGAATTATTTGGTTTTGTTATAGAATTCCTTGTTGGGTAAAATAAAAGAGCAAAAAAGAAGTGTTATATAGGTAATAGTGTGATGCAATTGAAACTTCTAATTATCTTTGCCATCAAAATAAGAACAAAAAGTGAATTTATCCCAATATACAAAAGAGTTTTCTTATAATTTACGATTATCCTATCCCATTATTTTAGGGATGCTTGGACACACAATAGTAGGTATTGTTGACAATATTATGGTGGGTAAACTTGGACCAACAGAGTTGGCTGCAGTTTCACTGGGAAATAGTTTTGTTTTTATAGCAATGTCACTAGGAATAGGTTTTTCGACGGCGATAACTCCTTTGGCTGCTGAAGCTGACGGAAGAGAAGATGTAAATGAGGGTCGAAGTGTGTTTCACCATGGGTTGTTTTTATGTACAATTTTAGGATTGACTTTATTTCTGATTATATTCTTTTTTAAGCCTTTGATTGCTTTCATGGGACAACCGGATATTGTGGTCGAAATGGCAAAACCGTATCTTGATATTGTAGCTTTTTCGCTTGTTCCTCTGATTATTTTCCAAGCCTACAAGCAATTTGCCGATGGAAAATCGGAAACTAAATATTCGATGTGGGCTACAATTATTGGGAATATAGTAAATGTTGTTATTAATTATTTCTTGATTTACGGAATTTGGTTTTTCCCTAAAATGGGCATTGTAGGAGCTGCTATTGGTACGATTATCTCTCGTATTGTTATGCTTCTTTTTATGCATTACGTCTTGGTTAGAAAGCCAAAATTTCATCCTTATTTTGAAAATTTTAGTTTTAAAGAGATCAAGAAGCAAATGATTCGTAAGATTGTTAGCTTGGGTTTACCATCCTCAATGCAAATGTTTTTTGAAGTCGCTTTATTTACTGGCGCGATTTGGCTTTCGGGACTTTTAGGGACGACAAGTCAGGCCGCTAATCAAATTGCGTTGAGTTTAGCTTCACTAACTTTTATGTTTGCAATGGGTTTGAGTGTGGCCGTAACAATTAGAGTAGGAAACCAAAAAGGATTGATGGATTACGTAAAGTTACAGGTTGTGGCGCGATCAATATTCTTATTAGCAATACTTGTTGAAACTTTATTTGCGATCATTTTTGTGGTTTTTCACCAGTATTTGCCCCAAATATTTGTAAACGTCAATGATATGGCGAACATAACAGAAACCAAGGAAGTTATTTATATAGCCTCCCAATTGCTTTTTGTGGCAGCAGTTTTTCAAATTTCAGACGGAATTCAAGTCGTAGTTTTAGGGGCTTTACGAGGATTACAAGATGTGAAAATTCCAATGTATATTACCTTTGTAGCCTATTGGATTATTGGCTTCCCAATTTCAATTTACTTGGGAATCTATACGGATTTGAAAGCAGTGGGAATCTGGATTGGACTTTTGGCAGGATTGACCGCTGCGGCTTTATTTTTGTATATTCGCTTTGCGCGATTAACAAAAAAATTGATAGTAGAAAATGACAATAAATAAATTACATACTTAAATATTAAATACATGGAATTACCAAAATTTTTACTAGGAGACAATACTGATTTTCCCGAAGATATTTTCATCATACACTTAGATTACCCAAGATTTATTATCAATATTAAAGATGATGAAGTTGAGTTTATGGAGGAAGCAGAAGATCTTGACGAAGGAGAATTGAATTCTGAAATGGAAGGGCTAATTGTTCTTGCCAACGATTTTTACGATAGAGAAATGGAACGTTATGAGAAAGAATAAATTTATATTTTAAAATACTTCTCCAATAATTTTTGAGCGGCTGCAAAAGGTGAAATTTCATCATTTTGTACCGCTTTTTTAGTTGTATCCAATGATTTTTGAATGTCAGGATTGTTGTAAAAATTAGTTTTCAATTGTTCGTTGATGGTTTCCAACATCCAATATTGGTTTTGTTCTTTTCGTTTTTCAAAGAAATAATTATTGCCTTTTGTTAGTTCCAGAAATTTTTGAATGGTTTCCCAAACATCACTTATTCCTTCATGGGTAATGGCGCTACAGGCAGTGGTTGTAGGTATCCAACCTGATTTTTTGGCAGGGAAAAGATGCAAGGCTCTATTGAATTCTAGTTTAGCAAGATTAGCTCTTTTGATATTGTCACCATCCGCTTTATTGATGACAATAGCATCTGCCATTTCCATTATTCCCCGTTTGATGCCTTGCAATTCATCTCCGGCACCTGAAATTTTCAGTAGAAGAAAAAAATCAACCATGCTGTGAACTGCGGTTTCACTTTGGCCTACGCCAACGGTTTCTATGATGATAGTATCAAAACCGGCAGCTTCACAAAGTGTAATTGTTTCTCGCGTTTTTCGAGCCACACCGCCTAATGTCTCGCCCGAAGCTGAGGGACGTATAAAAGCATTCTTATCTTTTACTAATTCTTCCATTCGAGTTTTATCCCCCAAAATGCTTCCGTGCGAAATCGTACTACTAGGATCAACGGCAAGTACTGCTACTTTTTTTCCTAAACCAGTCAAGTGTTTTCCAAAAGCTTCAATAAAGGTGCTTTTTCCAACACCTGGAACTCCAGTAATTCCTATTCTGACAGATTTGTTGGCATATGGCAAACACGCATTTATTACTTCATTGGCTTTAGCCAAGTGACTGCTATTCGTACTTTCGACTAAAGTAATCGCGCGGCTCAGCGCAGTAATGTTTTTGGCTAAAATCCCGTCAACGAGTTCTTTTACTGATGGTTGTATTTTTCTAAATCGCTGAATATTTCCAACAGCAATAGAGCTGATAATTTCTGGAGCAGAAATTCCGGGTTGTTCGTTTAGGGCGCTTGGATGGTTTTTTTTATTTGACAAAACTATTTTTTATAATAGTAAAAATAATAAAAACTATCTTGAAAAGACTGTGATTTTCTTAAAATGTCATTTCATTTTGATGGTTGATCTTTTGCTAACAATATATCACAAATTTTATTTTTTTGAAATTATTTATCAAGTAATAGTCAATATCTTTGCTGTATTATGACCAACTTTATCCTAATCTTTGTTTTTTTATTTCTAGGAATTGTATTCCAAAATATAAAAGGGTTTCCGGTAACTATTTACAAACTTTTAAACAAGATTGTTATTTATATTTGCCTTCCAGCTTTGGCCTTATATTATATTCCAAAAATTAAATGGAGTAATGAATTGTTATTCCCAATTGGAGTTGCTTGGATTGGTTTTTTTGTTTCCTATTTATTTTTTAGTGCGATAGGAAATAGATTTGGGTGGTCTAAAAAACTTACGGGTTGTTTGATTATAACGGCTGGTTTGGGGAACACTTCTTTTTTGGGTTTTCCAATGATTGAAGCTTTATACGGAGAAGAAGGTTTGAAAACGGCTATTTTAGTTGATCAACCGGGTTCTTTCGTGGTGCTTTCTACAGTGGGTGTTCTGGTAGCTACTTTATATTCCAGTGGCAACCCCAATGGTTTTCAAATCACCAAAAAAATTCTTCTCTTTCCTCCATTTATAACTTTTTTGATTGCTTGTGTAATGAATGTAATACAGGTCGATTTCCATGAATACGCTCAGTTTTTATTTCAAAAAATGGGAAATGGGGTGACTCCTTTAGCATTGCTTTCGGTTGGTTTGCAATTGCGTTTTGAACCCAAAAGCCAGCATTGGAAGTTTTTAGGACTCGGACTTTTGTATAAATTAATATTGACTCCAGCACTCATTTACCTGCTGTATGTTGTAATTTTGCAACAGCATTCTAAAGTTATCCAAGTTGCCATAATGGAGTCTGCAATGGCGCCCATGATTACTGCTTGTATTTTAGCTGCTACTCATGGTTTGAAACCCCGTTTATGCAGTATGATGATTGGTTTTGGAATTCCAATATCGTTTATCACCTTATTATTTTGGTATTTTGTGGTTCAGTTTATTTAAATTTTCTGAAACGAATTTGGGCTAATAATTAGTAATATAGTTTTAAAAAAAAATATGAATTCATCTCTTGATACTGTATCAAAAGCAGATACTATTGCACAAAAAACCGTTTATTCCATATTGTTTTCCATAGCATTCGCTCATTTATTGAATGATTTACTGCAGGCAGTTATTCCCGCAGCGTATCCTATTTTGAAAGAAAATTTCAATTTAACGTTTACACAAATTGGTTTAATAACGCTGGCGTATCAGTTGGCTGCTTCAATATTACAGCCTATGGTAGGTTTGTACACAGACAAAAGACCAAAGCCTTTTTCTCAAATTTTCGGTATGCTATTTACCTTAACAGGAATTGTGTTTTTGTCGTATGCCTCTAGTTTTTCGATGATTATAGTGTCGGTTGTTTTGGTTGGAATTGGGTCTTCCATATTTCATCCTGAAGCTTCCCGAATCTCTTTTTTAGCATCTGGAGGAAAACGTGGTTTGGCACAATCTATTTTCCAGTTGGGAGGAAATGCTGGAACTGCAATAGGACCTTTATTAGTCGCCTTAATTGTAGTTCCTAATTCACAGTATTACATCATTTGGTTCGTTGTTGTTGCTATTCTTGGATTGCTAGTTTTGAGTAGAATTGCGCTTTGGTATCAAAACCATTTGAGTTTGAGAAGCACCAAAAAAGCGGTAATCGATTTGCCTAATTTGTCGCAAAAAACAATCGTAATCTCAGTAGCAATTTTGTTGGTTTTGATATTTTCAAAATTCTTTTATATGTCTAGTATGTCTAGTTATTTTACGTTTTATTTAATCGAAAAATTTGGAATATCGGTTCAGGAATCACAGTTTCATCTCGTTTTATTTTTGGCTTCTTGTGCCATTGGAACCTTAATAGGCGGACCGTTAGGCGATAAGTTTGGAAGAAAATATGTGATTTGGTTTTCAGTTTTGGGAGCTGCACCATTTACTTTAATGCTTCCATACGTTGATTTGTTTTGGACAGGCGTTTTATCAATAGCAATTGGAATTATAATCTCCTCTGCATTTCCTGCCATCTTGGTTTATGCACAGGAATTGTTGCCTAAAAAACTCGGAATGGTTTCTGGTCTTTTCTATGGTTTTGCCTTTGGAATGGGCGGATTAGGTTCTGCTTTATTAGGAAATCTTGCGGATCATACAAGCATCACGTACGTGTATTATCTGTGCGCATATTTGCCTTTGATAGGGATTATAGCGCTCTTTTTACCTAATTTAAAGAAAAAAGTAGTTCATTAGTTTTTTTGGAGCTTAATCCTGCTCTTCATTATATCTTTTATTTCCTATTCTTCCTTCGTCTGAATAGGAAATAAAAGGATGCCATTGCGATCAGGGCTATGAAAACAGGAATTCTATCACTATTTTCCAATGTCATTTTTTATTTCTAGTCAAAAATGGGTAGAACTTTAGGATTATACCCCGCTGATTATTGGTTATATTTTAATAACTTACAGTGGTATTAATTTCAAAAAATAAAACTATTATGGCAACAGTACGATTAGGCGATATTGCCCCTGATTTTGAAGCAGAAACATCACAAGGAAATATAAAGTTTCACGAATGGATTGGTGATTCTTGGTGTATATTATTCTCCCATCCAGCCGATTTTACTCCAGTTTGCACTACCGAATTGGGAACAGTTGCAAATTATTATCGTGAATTTCAAAAACGAAATGTAAAAGTAATTGCATTAAGTGTCGATGGAATAGATTCGCACATGGAGTGGATCAAGGATATAAATGAAACGCAAAATACTACCGTAAATTTTCCTATAATCGCTGACGAAGACAAGCGTGTAGCTGAATTATATGACATGATTCATCCCAATGCAAGTGAGAGTTTTACCGTTCGTTCTGTTTTTATTATTGGACCAGACAAGAAAATAAAACTAACACTGACTTATCCAGCATCTACCGGTAGAAATTTTGATGAGCTACTGCGTGTAATCGATAGTTTGCAGTTAACCGCTAACTACAGCGTAGCCACACCAGCAAACTGGAAAGATGGTGATAAGGTTGTAATCTCGACATCGGTTAAGGATGAAGATATTGCTACTAAATTTCCAAAAGGATATGAAAGAGTAAAACCATACTTAAGAATGACTCCACAACCTAATAAATAGGATTTAAGGTTTGTTTAAAAAAAAAGTACAATTAGAAATTTTCTTTTTGTGCTTTTTTTGATTTATAACGTACTTTCGTTTTATTGACTCAAATCAGATTGTTTATTTTGGCATATTGTAATAACATAATGGTCTTTGCATCTTGTATTTGACCGGATTCAATCATAGAATAGGCTTCGTCAAAAGACATTTCCATTACATCAATATTTTCTTCTTCATGTTCTACTCCGCCACCGTCACTCACTTTCATCGATTCATCGTATTCACCAATAAATAAATATAAAATTTCGGTTACAGCGCCAGGTGACACAAAGGTTTCCATTACTTTTTTAACTTTAGTAAGACGATATCCTGTTTCTTCTTCTGTTTCGCGAATGATGCATTGCTCCGGGTTATCTTGATCTAAAAGCCCTGCACAAACCTCTATCATCATGCCGGTTTCATTTCCGTTAAGATATGTTGGCAAACGAAACTGTCTCGTTAGTACAACTGATTTTTGTTGTGTGTTATATAGTAAAATTGCTGCTCCGTTGCCTCGATCATAGACTTCTCTTTTTTGGGTAATCCAAGAATCGTCTTTTTTTTGATAGTCAAAAGTTACTTTGTTTAATAGGTACCAATTGTCTGAGAGTAACTCGGTTTTTTGTATTTTGATAGCTGGATTTTTCATTTGTTTGGATTGGTTTTTCAACTAAAAAAAACGCTCTGAATTTTCAGAGCGTTTAGTAATCTTATTTTAAAATAGTTTGCTTTCTGTCTGGTCCAACAGAAACTATTTTGATAGGAACTTCCACTTCTTTTTCAATAAATGCAATGTATTCTTTTAATTCTGACGGTAATTCATCATAAGTTGTCATACCAGTCAAATCTTGTTTCCATCCTTTGAATTCCTGATAAACAGGAGTTACATTTTCCGGTTCGATATTATAAGGGAAATGAGAAATTTTTTCTCCTTTATAATTGTATTCGGTACATACTTTTAAAGTTTCAAACCCTGAAAGTACATCGCCCTTCATCATCATCAGTTGTGTTACACCATTAACCTGAACGGCATATTTAAGTGCTACTAAGTCTAACCATCCACAACGTCTTTGTCTTCCTGTTACAGATCCAAATTCATTTCCTACACGTGCCATAGTAGCACCTACCTCATCAAAAAGTTCTGTAGGGAAAGGACCACTTCCTACGCGAGTTACATACGCTTTGAAAATTCCGTATACTTCCTTGATTTTATTTGGAGCAATTCCTAAACCAGTACAAGCACCAGCAGCAGTAGTGTTCGAAGAGGTTACAAATGGATAAGTTCCAAAATCAACGTCTAATAATGAACCTTGTGCACCTTCGCATAATATAGATTTACCCGCTTTTTGAGCTTGGAATAAATATTCTTCGCTATCGATGAAATCTAATTTTTTTAAATCTTCGATGGATTTAAAGAATTCTTTTTCTAATTCTTCTAAATTATATTGGATCGCCACATCGTAGAATTTTATCATAGCTTCATGTTTGTCAGCCAAGGCTCTATAACGATCTGCAAAATCTTCCAATTCGATATCACCTACACGAAGACCGTTTCTTCCTGTTTTGTCCATATACGTTGGACCAATTCCTTTTAAGGTAGAACCTATTTTTGCTTTTCCTTTAGAAGCCTCAGAAGCGGCATCTAACAAACGGTGTGTTGGCAAAATTAAATGTGCTTTTCTTGAAATAATTAATTTGCTTTTGATGTCTAAATTAAATTTCTCAAGGCCTTCAATTTCTTTTTGGAAAACTACAGGATCGATTACAACTCCATTTCCAATAATATTTATTGCAGTTTTATGAAAAATACCGGAAGGAATTGTTCTAAGAACATGTTTTATTCCGTCAAATTCCAAAGTGTGTCCTGCATTTGGACCTCCTTGAAAACGAGCGATAATATCATAATTTGAAGTTAGAACATCAACAATTTTTCCTTTTCCTTCATCTCCCCATTGTAATCCGAGTAATAAATCTACCGTCATTCTGTGTGTTATTTGTAGTTAGTTTTTTAGTATTGAAGCGAGAACTAGTAAGTTACCGCTGCTATTTTTGTTTTTTTATTCCATATAAATATAAGGAATGATTGGTGATTTCTATGTCGAATATTTCTTCGATTGTTTTCTTAATAATTTGAATTCTAGGGTCACAAAACTCAATTACTTCACCAGTATCCGTCATTATAATATGATCGTGCTGTTTGTCAAAGTATGATTTTTCATAATGTGCCTGATTTTGTCCAAATTGATGTTTGCGCACTAAAGCACAATCTAGCAGCAATTCGATAGTATTGTAAAGCGTGGCTCTACTGACACGGTAGTTTTTGTTTTTCATTTTGACATAGAGGTTTTCTACATCAAAATGTTCTTCACTATCATAAATTTCCTGAAGAACAGCATAGCGTTCTGGAGTTTTTCGATGTCCTTTTTTTTCAAGATACTTTGTAAAAACATTTTTTACAATTTCTTGGTTTTTGGCGTTATCTGTAGAAATGAGTGTCATATTAGGCAAAGATAAATTTTTTAGTTTAAAGTTTAAAGCTTCCGGTTTGTTTAGTTTCAAGTTTGTTAACATTCAAGTTCTAAAATAGGTTTCTGACAGAAAAACTTGAAACTTTTCTAAGTTTGATACACTCTGGTAACCTTTTCAATTCCATCAACTTTTTTGATATTAGTGATCAGTTTCTTTAAGATAGTATTATTTTGGACAATTACAGTAACTTGTCCATGAAATATACCGGCATCAGTACTTAAAGAAATACTCTGGATATTAACATGCATATTATTCGAAATCACTTTTGTTAGTTGGTTTGTAAGTCCTAGAACGTCCATTCCTGTTATTTTTAAGACCGCTTTGAATTCTTCTTGTGCAGAACCAATCCATCTGGCCATGATTATCCTATAGGCATAGTTGGATTGCATCCCTATGGCATTTGGACAATCTTTTTTATGGACTTTTATCCCTTCATTTATAGTTACAAACCCAAAAACATCATCCCCAGGAATTGGGTTGCAACAGGGGGATAATTTATAGTCTAGTTTGTCTTGTTCTTTCCCAAAAACAAGCATGTCATAACCGCTGGTTACAACTGGTTTATGTATGTCTTCGTCTTCGGCTGTACTAGGGGAACGCTTTATTTTATTTTTGAAAAAATTAATAAAAGTGTTGCTCTTTTGCGCCGCATAATCTTTGAGTTGTTGGTTCTCTATAGCGCCAATTCCCACTTTGTAAAATAAATCTAAACTTGTTTTTAGTTTAAAAAAATTGACTAACTCATTGACAACTTGTTCGCTTAGGGTTATTTTTAAATGTTTTAATTTTCGGGTAAGTAGTTCTTTTCCTTCTTCACCAATTCTCTTAGTGTTTTCGTTTAGAACGTTTTTTATTTTCGTTGTGGCTCTCGAGGTGGTTACATAGTCAAGCCAGTTTATTGTAGGTTTTTGATGTTGTGAGGTGATAACTTCTATTTGATCACCGCTTTTTAATACGTAATTCAAAGGGACTAACTTCCCATTAACACGAGTTCCTCTGGTGCGAATTCCTATTTCAGAGTGAATGCAGAATGCAAAATCCAGCGAAGTAGCTCCTTTGGGTAACGATTTAATATCTCCTTTTGGGGTAAATACAAAAATTTCTTTTGAATATAAATTCATTTTGAAATCTTGTACAAAATCTACAGCATTCGTTTCGGAATTTTCTAGTGCTTCTTTTAGTAAATTTAACCAAAGATCCAGGCCGTTTTCTTCGGTTACTCCGTTTTTATATTTGTAATGGGCAGCATATCCTTTCTCAGCAATTTCATCCATACGTTCGCTTCGAACTTGTACTTCTACCCATCGTCCTTTTGGACCCATGACGGTTATGTGTAAGGCTTCATAACCTGTTGATTTTGGCGATGAAATCCAATCACGCAAACGACTAGGACTCGGTCTATAATGATCGGTTACTATAGAATATATTTTCCAAGCAATAAATTTCTCGTCGTGCGGATTTGATTTGTACACAATACGTAGTGCAAACTTATCATAGACTTCTTCGAAGCTTACATTTTGGGCTTGCATTTTTCTTCGAATCGAATAAATAGATTTTGGTCGGCCTTTTATAATATATTCAACACCTTCTTCATCCAGTGATTTTTTAAGAATATCAGAAATGTCTTTTATGTAGGCGTCTTGTTCTTCTTTGGTCTCTTTTATTTTACTTACAATTTCATTATAAACAGCAGGTTCAGTATATTTTAATCCTAAGTCTTCTAACTTTGTTTTAATGTTGTACAAGCCCAATCGATGAGCGAGTGGAGCATATATGTACAGAGTTTCAGATGCAATTTTGGTTTGTTTATCCTCTCGCATCGAATCCATTGTTTGCATATTATGCAAACGATCGGCTAGTTTAATCAGAATTACGCGGACATCATCATTCAGCGTTAATATCATTTTGCGAAAATTCTCAGCTTGCATGGAAACATTCCAGTCTCTTTGCACTAGCGATATTTTTGTCAATCCTTCAACGATTTGAGCGACTTTAGGATTAAACAAACGTTCGATATCCTTAACCGTAATTGGAGTGTCTTCAACCACATCATGAAGTAATGCAGCCGCAATAGACGTTGCTCCCAAACCTATTTCCGAAGCAACAATTTTTGCCACAGCAACAGGATGAAAGATATAGGCTTCACCTGATTTTCTTCGTTGTTCTTTATGCGCTTCGACCGAGACATCAAATGCTTTTCGGATGAGTTTTTTATCGTCATCACTCAAAGTTTGATAGCTTATGCGTAACAATTCTTTATATTCTTGCGCAATTGCTTTGTTTTCTTTTTCTATATCTATTTCAGTCATAACGAGCGTAGTTCAATTTTTAAAAATAGAAATTAGTTGGGAGATATGCAAGAAAAAATATTATTCTGTTTTTAATTAGTAAAATTTGATATTCAACACGATTATTGCACTTTACTAAAATCTAAATCTTGAAAATCATAACTAAAATCGGTTAATTCAGAAATAGGTTTCATAGTTAATCTAACGGCTTTTCCTGTGGCGTCACATTCAAAAAACAAATGCGCATCAGCATGAAAATAAGCATTATCCCATTTCACCACATAATTGGTGTCCTTGTATAAAAAAACTTCGCCAGAAAGTTGTGGAGAACGTTTTGAAGCAAAGTACAATCGTCCTTTTTTTTCTGAAAGTAGTACTTCTCCAAACCAATTATCTTTGTATGTTCCGGTAAAACTCTTGAAATCAATTTTAATTTTGTCTTTTTTATTCTTGGCTACGGTTGCCCAAACTTCATCAGTCACCTTATCGGCAGAGGCTTCGTTTTGTTTTAAACTGGCACTATAATTAGTCACATAATCGGCTGACTGGACTCCTATATAACTGTCTTTTATCGTATTGGTAATCGCTCTAAAAGCGGCGCCTGATTGTTGATTGGTTAACACAATAATTCCTAGATTCAGTTCTGGTAAAAGGGTGACTTGAGTAACGATTCCTTCTAATCCGCCTGTATGAGTTACCTGTTTGTATCCTTTTACATCACTCAAAAACCAACCTAATCCATACCCGCTGAAATGCGTGTTGTAAGGAGGTTTTGCGGTTGCAGGAATTATGGTTTGTAACTGCCACATTTCATTATGTTCTTTTTTAGAAAATAATTGTTTATTGTCAGCGGCATATTTTCCGTCGTTCATTTGCATAACTGCCCATTTGCTTAAGTCATTTACACTAGAGTAAATACCGGCTGCGGCATCAAATAGTTGGTTTTGGTACCGCTTGATTACTTTTAGTTTTCCGCCAATAGGAACGTGCGGTGCAATGATGTTTGTAGTGTCTTTTAAACGTAAAAAAGAAGCGGCGCTATGATTCATTTCTAAGGGTTTCATCATGCGTTCTTCAACAAAATCACACCAAGTTAAGCCACTAGCAACTCGAATGACTTCTCCAGCAACAATGTATAGCAAATTGTCATAATCATATTGTGTTCTAAATGCCGAAACCGGTTTTAAATACTGTAAATTTTGAATGATATCTTGTGCAGTAAAATCACTTCCGTCAGGCCAAATCATCAAATCGCCAGCGCCAAGTCCTAATCCGCTACGATGAGTCAATAAATCCCTAATTGTAAATTCGTTGGTAACGTACTCATCATACATCTTAAAATTAGGCAGGTATTTGATGACTTTATCGTCCCATTTTACTTTTCCTTCATCAACTAACATTGCCAAAGCCGCACTTGTAAACGCTTTACTATTGGATGCAATTCCAAAAAGCGTGTTTGCATCAACTTTTTCATTGGTCAAAACTGATTTTACACCGTATCCTTTTGCATGAATAATCTTCCCGTCTTTGACAATAGCCACTGCAATTCCGGGAACATTGAATGTTTTTAAAGTGCGATTTACTAATTCATCCACTTGAGTCGAACTAATTTGCGCGAAAGAAAGTGTAGCTGAAAGTAAAGTGATTGCAAGGAATAAGTTCTTTTTCATAGTATTTATATTTTATTTTTTAATTTGAAGTCAAAAATCGATAATCTAAAATCCTCGTTGTCTTTTAGCTTCAAAAATCAAGATGGCCGCTGCAACCGAAACATTCATAGAATCGATTTCGCCTTGCATTGGAATAATAATATTTTGGGTAGCTTCTTTTCTCCATTGCTCTGTTAATCCTGTCGCTTCGGTTCCCACAACTAGTGCAGTGGGAGTAGTGTAATCTTGCGTATGATAGGAAGTGGAGTTTTGTAAAGTCGCACAATAAAAGTTGATTTTTCGTTCTTTCAAAAAACCAATAATTTCAGATGTAGTTCCAGTTGCAATTTGGTTGGTAAACAAACAGCCTACACTAGAACGCACAATATTTGGGTTGTATAAATCGCTTTTTGGATTAGCAATAATCACAGCGTCCAGATTCGCGGCATCGGCAGTGCGTAATAAAGCACCAATATTCCCTGGTTTTTCGGGCGCTTCAGCAATAAGAATCAATGGATTCTTAGATAATTTCAAATCGGACAACTGCATCGGTTTTGTTTTGGCTACAGCCAAAATTCCTTCGGTAGTATCGCGATAGGCTAATTTTTGATAGACTTCTTTATTGATTTCAATCAGCTCTGCAGTTTTAGATAATTCTCTGGCTTCATTTTCTGAACAAATTTCGGGTAAAAACAATAGTGTTTCCAGTTCGTAACCACCTTTTACAGCAATTGAAATTTCGCGTTTGCCCTCCATTAAAAAAGTACCGGATTGTTTGCGTGCTTTTGCTTTTTCCTGCAATTGCACTAAAGATTTTATACATGGATTTTGTATCGAAGTGATTTGTTTCAAGATTTTCAACTATTTAATTAATAGCAACAAAGATACATAGAGAAAATGCAGTTTTTAGTATAGGATTTGAATATTTCTTAGATAGTGCCAGAATGTTTAATTATGGGAGTTTAAGGCTGATTTTACTAGAATTTTCTTTATTTTTGTACCATTTTTAAAATTTAAAATCCCAATTCAAATGTTTCAATTACTGGAGATCATTGGTACAATGGCTTTTGCTATGTCAGGCGCATTGACAGCCATGAATAAAAAAATGGATCCTTTTGGGGTGTTTATTATTGCATTTGTAACTGCGGTTGGCGGCGGAACCTTGCGTGATGTCTTGATTGGCAGAACCCCTGTGGGATGGATGCTGGACATAAGATATGTTTATCTAATCATCGTTGGGTTTATTTTGGCCATACTTTTTCGAAAAAAATTCGACAGATTAAGAACGTCTCTGTTCTTGTTTGACACGATTGGTTTGGGTGTTTTTACTTTAATTGGTCTTGAAAAAGGAATCAATATAGGACTTCATCCTGTTATTTGTATTGCATTAGGTACCATTACGGCGTGTTTTGGCGGCGTGATTCGTGACATCTTGTGTACTGAAATCCCTGTTATTTTTAGAAGAGAAATATATGCCACGATTTGTATTTTTGGTGGGATTGTCTTTTTCCTGCTTCGAAAGCTGAATTTGGAAAATGATTTTTTATATTTAGCAACTTCAATTATTATTATTACGATTCGTTTAATGGCCGTGAAATTCAAATGGTATTTGCCTACTTTAGAACATAAATAATAAATGCCTAATTTCACGAAGTCTAAAACTCAACAGTGAAAAATTATTCTGTCCAACAATATCAGCAAAGTGAATGTGCTAATTGGAATGCCTTTATTGGTCAGGCCAAAAATGCTACTTTTTTGTTTCACCGAGATTTCATGGAATACCACAAAGACCAATTCGAGGATTTCTCTTTGATGATTTTTGATAACAAAAAGCTAGTTGCTGTTTTGCCTGCAAATAAAGTTGGAAACATAGTTTATTCTCATCAAGGTTTGACTTATGGCGGATTGGTTTATTCTCCTAAATTAAATGGAGAAAAAGTAGCAGCAATTTTAGATTCTCTTTTGTCTTTTTTTAAAAAAAAGGAGGTACAATCATTCTATTTTAAACCTATCCCTTCATTTTATTCTTCAAAAGGTAACGCCGAAACAGATTTTTTCATGATTAAAAAAGGTGCTTTTTTGGAGAGAAAAGAAATGAATTTAGCCATCAATTTAGCAATGCCTTTGACAATTTCAAAAAGCAAATTAAAACATTTCAGGAAAATTGAAGAGCTAGATTTAAAACTGATAGAGGAACATCAATTGGAATCATTTTGGAAATTGGTTTTAGTGCCAAGACTATTGGAAAAACATGACACTAAACCGGTACATACACTAAAAGAAATAACAGGTCTAAAAGAAAATTTTCCTAATAATATCAAACAGTTTTCAGTGTATTATGAGAATGTTATTGTTGCCGGAATTACAGTATTCGAAACAGAAACTGTTGTGAAATCGCAATACGGGGCCACCACTAAAAAAGGGGAGGAGTTGCGAGCACTGGATTTTCTATTTATCAATTTAATAAAAAAATACAAGAGCGAAGGAAAACTTTTTTTTGATATGGGAATTGTTAATGACGCCAATGAAAATGGATATCACGCAGGACTTTTGAAGCAAAAAGAAGAATTAGGCTGCTCAGTTTATAGTCAGGATTTTTATAAAATGAACCTTATATGATACCATTTCTTGATTTAAAAAAGATTAATAAACCTTATGAAATTGCTTTTCAGGAAAAACTGAAATCAATTTTAGATAATGGTTGGTATGTTTTAGGGAATGAAGTCAAGGAATTTGAAACTAATTTTGCCAACTATTGTGGTGCAAAACACTGCATTGGAGTAGGAAATGGCCTTGATGCTTTAGTTTTGATTTTTAAAGGATATATTCAGCTAGGGAAATTAAAAATAGGTGACGAAGTTATTGTTCCGGCTAACACGTATATTGCTAGTATTCTGGCTATTTTGCAAGCGGATTTAGTCCCTGTTTTGGTCGAGCCAAAGTTGGAAACCTATAACATTAATCCAGATTTAATTCAAGAAAAAATTGCATCTAAAACCAAAGCGATTTTAGTCGTTCATCTTTACGGACAATTGGCGCAAATGAATGCAATTCATGAAATTGCTGTTGCAAATGGTTTGTTGGTTGTTGAAGATGCGGCTCAGGCTCACGGAGCAGTCAGCAATCTAAAAGCAGCAAGCAAAAATAAAAAATCGAGCGTAGCATATAGTTTTTATCCAGGGAAAAATTTAGGCGCATTAGGCGATGGAGGTGCAGTTACAACAAATGATTCCGAATTGGCTACAGTCATTCAATCGCTTCGGAATTATGGTTCAGAAACGAAATATTACAATGATTATATAGGTGTAAATTCAAGATTAGACGAACTGCAAGCCGCCTTTTTGAATGTGAAATTACCAAATTTAGATGCTGATAATGAAAAGAGAAGAAAAATTGCTAAACGGTATTTGTCTGAAATTAAAAACGATAAAATAACGCTTCCATTTTGGGATTTGTCAAATAATCATGTTTTTCATTTGTTTGTCATTCGCTCTGAAAATAGAACTGATTTACAAGACTTTTTACTGAAAAATGGAATTCAAACCGTAATACATTATCCCATTGCATCACACCAACAAAAAGCGTTGTCAAACTGGAATCATTTGTCTTTCCCGATTACTGAAAGAATTCATGATGAAGTATTGAGTTTGCCCATGAGTCCGGTTTTGACAGCCGATGAAGTGGATTTTGTTGTTAGAATTTTAAATCAATTTTAAATTGAATTTCTTTAAGAAAATAGGGCAAACTCAATTATTCAAAATCTCTTCTTTAAATAGCTTGAGCATTTTGATTAAAATGGGTATTGCATTGATAACTTCTAAAATGATTGCTGTTTTTGTTGGCCCAGGTGGCATGGCTTATATTGGCAATTTTCGAAATTTTATGACTTCATTGGAGGGAATTTCAACCTTGGCTTTTTCCTCAGGTGTTGTAAAATATGTTGGGGAAAATGAAGATAAAGAGAAGGAACTTACTAAAATAATCACTACTGTATTAGTTACTTTTTTGGTTTTTTCAACCGTATTAGGTTTCTTAATTTTTGTTTTTTCTGATTTTCTTTGCGCAAAATTTTTCGGCAATAATTTGCAGTACGAAATCGTATTTAAAGTAGTTGCTATTGTTTTGCCGTTTAGCGTTGTTTCAGTGCTTTTTGTTAGTATTATCAATGGTTTAGGTAGCTATAGTAAGTTGATTTATGCTACAATTATTAGTAATATTGTAGCGTTAGTGTTGACAGTACTATTGATTTATGAGTTTAAATTAGTTGGAGCACTTCTTTCGATAGCATTGAATCCTACTATTCTTTTTACGATAAATTTTTTCTATGTACCCAAGGAATTGCAGCTATTGAGTAGGATTAATCTAAAACAATATGATTTTTCAGTGCTAAAAAAGCTGGCTGGATTTTCAATTATGATTTTACCTTCGTTTTTATTAAATCCGTACGTGATACTAGAAATCAGAAAATTCTTGATTATAAATGTAGGACTGTACGAGGCTGGTTTTTGGGAAGCAATGAGTCGGGTTTCAAACTTATATTTGATGTTTGTAAGTACTTTGGTCAGTCTTTATTTTTATCCAAAATTAATAAAAGCTAAAAATGAATTCGAAACAAAACAAGTTTTTTTGAACTTTTACAAATCTATTTTACCTCTATTTATTGCGTGCTCGATAGGCATTTATTTTTTACGGTTTTGGATTTTAAAAGTACTTTTTAGTTCCGAATTTTTGCCTGTTTCTGACTTGTTTCTATGGCAAATTATTGGTGATTTCTTTAGAATTTGTGGAATGATTTTAGGTTTTCAATTTCTAGCAAAAAAAATAATATTACATTACATTTTATTTGAATTTTTTTCGAATCTATTTCTCTATTTTTTCAGCATTTATTGCATCCAATTGATAGGAATTCAAGGGGTACTTATGGCTCAAGCGGCTGAATATTTTTTATACTTCCTTGTTTTAGTATTTTACTTTCGTAAAATTATATTTTAGGAACATCTTTATTTTATAAAATATGAACAACAATTTGCTGATAACCATTTTTGTGCCGGTTTATAATGGTGAAAAATATTTACTACAAACATTGACTTCCATAAAGCAACAAACATATACTAATATCGAAGTGCTTTTAGTGGATGACTCCTCTACTGATGAGAGCTTGCAAATCATAAATAAATATGCCCAAGAAGATAAAAGGTTTAAAGTTTTTGTCAAAGAAAATGGCGGAATGGTAGCGAGTTCCTTGAATTTTATAATGCCTAAAATTAGAGGTGATTATTTTTTTTATTCTTCTCAAGATGATATTTTTTCATTAGACCTTATAGAAAAAATGGTTCAGACGCAAAATGAAACGATAGCTGACTGCATTGTCCCCAACATGGAGTTTTACTTTGAAAACAAACCAAATAATAGAAAGGTAATAGGACTGAACGGAAATTTAACAATTGAATTAACAGGAAAAGAAGCTTGTGTTAGTTCTTTAAACTGGACTATTTCTGGTTTTATGTTGATAAAAAGCAGTTTGTTGAAGGCTGAATTTTTTCCAGAAGATGCGTTTGATTCAGATGAATTTGTAACCCGTAAATTATTTTTAAAAAGTAATAAAGTAGTGTTTAGCGAAGGTGTTTTTTACTATAGACAAGATAATGTAAAGGCAATTACAAAAACATTTACTAAGAAAAATTTTTTTGTTTTAAATTCTTCATGGAAACTTTATAATTTATTAAAAGAAAATGATTTTGAAGAAAAAGTCGTTTTTAATTGTCAGTTGGGTATAATTCAACAGTATTTGGATATTTTTTCACTCTATGAAGCATATCGTTTTGAATCCGAATTAGATAAAAAAGAGGTCGAATTGTTTTTGCTTAATTTCAAAAAAAACTATCTAACGGACTCTTTTATTTACTCTAAATTTAAGTATCTAATTCAAAAATTAGAATGTAAATATATGGTGTTGATTGCAGTACTAAAAAATCCTTTCTTATTTCGACTTTTTATGAAATATAAAGACGTTAAATTGAAACGATCAAAATTTTTATTAAATAGTTATAAGTAGTCAATGCAAAGGATGGTTTTAATGCTTTATTTATATAAAATAGTACTCCTAACTTTTAACTCTAAAAAAATATATTTCATCAACAAATGAAAATCCCTTGTTTTATATGCAACTGTCATTTCAAAATGAATTCTTTTCAGCATTGCTACAAACTCTTCTTTTGTGCGGTTCAATTTAAATGCTTTTTGAAGAATTAGGTAAGTAGAATAATTAAAACGACGGGTTTTTTTATTATTTTTTTGAGTAAGTAAAGTGTACATAGAATCTTTTAGTACCCTTTTCTGAACCAGAATTTTATCTACATAATCAAAGTTGTAAATTGTAGATGCACGAATCCAGAAGTCATAATCTTCGTAAGCCAAGTTTTCGTCATATCCGTTTAGAGAATCAAAAACAGCTTTTTTGACTAAAGAGCTAATGGAACAAAGATTGTTGTTGCCGTTTAATAAGCCAATATAAATGTCGCCTGTGGGTTGTGATTGCAGTCTTTTTCGATTGGTATCAGTTTTGAAATAATCGTTTATAAAATTGCCGTTTTCAGAAATTAATTCTGCATTACCATAAATTAAGCCTACATTTTCATAAGCTGTTTTTTTGAAACCTTCTAATTGATTTGCAATGCAATCTATTTTCAATACATCATCAGCAGCTAGATCAATAATATATTCGCCTTTGGCTAATTTTAGACATTTATTAAAAGTTTTAGTATTGCCCAGATTTTCTTTATTTACTAGAAAAGGAATTTTAGGATGTTCTTTCAGCCAGTTTTTAATCACTTTTACCGAAGTATCCGTACTGAAATCATCTGCAACAAGAAGTTCCACATTGGAATAGGTTTGATTTAGTACTGATTCCAAAGCTTCTATCACAAAATCAGCATGATTGTAACACAAACAAATAACGGTAACTAACGGCTTGTTGTGCATAAATTTGATATAAGAGTTTTATATTTGTTACGAAAATAATAATTCAAGTGTGGTAAAGCAAGGTAAAAAGACTAAAATAGTACTTGTAGGATATAGATTAGCCAATGGCGGATTAGAGCGTGTTTTAAGTACGGTTTCAGACTTGTTGCATTATTCGAACTGTGAGGTTCATGTCATTGTTTTAGAAAATGAAGTTGAATATCCTGTTCATGGAACATTGATTAAATTAGGTCATTATTCCAAATTTCAAAAATATTTTAAATTAAGAAGCTATTTAAAAAGGAATCAGTTTGATTATGTGATTGATTTTAGACATCGCATAAATCCTTGGATGGAACTGCTGTTCATTCATTATATGTATGCAGGTTTCAAATTTATTTATACGATCCACAGTAGTAAATTAGACGTTTATCTGACAGCTAAAAATTGGGTTGCACAACAAATATTGAATAAAGCCTATAAAATTGTTGCAGTATCAAATGCATTAAACGAAAAAATAAAGACGAAGTATTATTTTGAAAAAGGGGTTGTAATTCCTAATTCAATTGCTGCAAAAACGATTGAAATTGAATACGCCGCAGAACTTTTCTTCAAATATTGTATTGCTGTTGGCCGATTAGTGAAGTTGAAACAATTTGACAAACTAATTGATACCTATTGCACATCAGATTTGCCCAAAAGGGGAATCCATTTGGTGATTTTGGGAAAGGGAGAAGAGAAAGAGCGATTGGAAAAACAAATTGACGGCCTGCAAATGAGTAAGTTTATACATTTGTTAGGTTTTAAAAATAATGTTTTTAGCTATGTTACAAACGCAAAATTTCTAGTACTAACTAGTAAGTACGAAGGTTTTTCAATGGTAATTTTAGAAGCTTTATTCGCTGGAACTCCTGTAGTTTCATTTGATTGCGAAACAGGACCAGGTGAATTAGTGCAAAACGAACACAACGGTTTATTAGTTAAAAATCAAGATTTTAAAGCACTTCAAGATGCAATTGAAAGAATGGTAGATGACAGTCAACTTTATTATTTATGCAAAGAAAATGCAAAAACATCGGTGTCTTCATTTTCAAACGAAAAAATCAGTAAAAAATGGTTAGATTTAGTAAAGAATAACACAAATTAAGATGAATATAGATATAATTTCAATTCCAAAAATTCAAGAACCAAGGGGGAATTTATCTGTTATCGAGAGCGATGTGATTCCTTTTGAAATAAAAAGAGTCTATTATTTATACGATGTTCCAGCGGGTGCTGAGCGAGGCGGACACGCTCATAAAAATCTCAAACAATTTCTTATAGCATTAAGCGGATGCTTCGATGTGGTTTTGCATGATGGTCAAAACCAGCAAATAATAACCCTGAACAAGCCTTATGAAGGATTACTGATTAATCAAGGGATTTGGCGTGAACTTAATAATTTTTCTTCAGGAAGCGTTTGTTTGGTGATTGCTTCTGCTGTTTATGACGAAGGAGATTATATCCGTGAATTTGATGAATTTTTGAAGTATAAAGGAAAATAAATATATTAGAATTTACTTTTGCAGAACTTTTTTGTAAATAATAAGTAGGTTTTTAAAATGATTTTCAAACGAAAAATTTCGCACATATTTTGCTGCATTTTCTTCTAGTTCTTTTTTTAAATCAGCATCAGTTAATAATCTTTCAATTGACTCTGCTAGTTTTAGTACGTTTCCATGTGGAAATATTAACCCACTTTTATTTTTAGCCACTTCATTTTTAATTCCTAATAGGTCACTTATGATAACCGTTTTATTGAAGGCAAAACTTTCTAAAATGACATTGCCGTAGGATTCTAGAATTTCGCTAGGAACTATTGTGAATTTCGCACAAGCGTACAATTCTATTAATTCTTCTGGTTTTTTAGCTCCTAAAAAGCTTACGTTTTGAATATTGCTAGTTGTAACATGATTTTCTAACTCGGATTGAAAACTTCCTGAGCCTACTATTTTTAAGTGTTCAGTAGGGTATTTTTCTAAATTTTTTTGAAACGCTTTTAGTAAACTAACCACTCCTTTTTCCCGTTCTAACCTACCTACAAAAAGTAAATAATCTGATTTTTTTTGACCTACAAAAGTATTTTTTAATAATACAGGATTAGGAACTGTTTCTCCTTCTGCTTTAAATGTCTTTCCTACTAGCTTAGTCAAATTTTCAGATGGCGTAATATAATAGTCAATATTTTTATTGATAATTTTCTTGTGAATGCTTTGTTTTAAATACAGTAAAATGTCGTAAAAATGGCTTTTTTTAGGATGATGATGCAAAACACAATCCAGAAAATTCTTATGTTCTTGCAGTACTTTTCCCTTATTATCTAACATATAGGTTTTGGGACATATATAATAATAATCTCGAAATGATTGTATGATGGGAATAGATTTGCTTTTTGCGTAACTCATAAAATGTGGAGTTACAGTTGTTCCAATACTAAAGCAATGAATAAGATCAGGTTGGAATGTATCTATTTCCTTGATAATGGCTTTTGTTGTTTGTGCATTATAAAATTTTTGATGCCACTTTGTTTTTGTGTCTAACACTCCAAACCATTTGAAAGTAATTTGTGTATCATTTTCTCCTGCAAAGGATACTAAAGTGTTCAAGTAGTTTTCTACTCCGCCAAGAGTGTTATTAAGGTAGTTATTGATAAGTAAAACTTTCATTAACTTCTATTTTTCGTTTGAGCGTGCTTACAAAAGTAACCCAATCGGTATAAGTCGAATGTAAATAAGGAAGGTTTTTTAGATAGTAGGTTTTTTTTCATTGGTTTTTCAAAACGATCAAAAAGAAAGGAAGTTGTAGCTATTAAGTGTGTTTTTTTTAAGGATGCAAATGCCCTGAGCAAATTTGAATCAGAAGTTGAGAGTATATTTTTTCGATATAATTCAATTAGATTTAGTACAGCTATCTCCGACTTTTTAATAAAAATAGCGGATTCCTCTTCATTTTGATGCAAACAAGGATTGTCGATTTGATGAATGCGTACGTTTTCTTCTTTTAAATTCTTTAAAAAAACTAAATCTTCAAAGCCATAGGTGGTTATTGAAGAATCAAAGGGATTGTTTAAAAACACTTTTTTTTCAATCAATAAATTCCAGCTAAAGACGATGTCGTGAGGGTTTTTAAGTCGTTTGGCTAGGTCCTTAGATTCTCTTGCATTGCCATAAATCCAACGCAATATCTTCTTCTTTTCAGGTTTTGATTCAGAATAAATTACACCGCCAAATACCGCCTGTGGCTTCTTCTTGATTGCTTCAATGTAGGTTTCGATGTAATTTTTATTTAAAGGAAAAGCATCAGCCTCTAAAATTAATAGATAATCAAATTTTGAAATTTCAACTAACGCGTTGATGTTGGATGATCTGCCAAGGTTTTTTTTATTACTCAGATGTTGACAACCTTGTAATTTAGTTATTTGGTTGTTTTCAATACAGTTTATAGTTGAACAATCGTCCTGACATAAAATTTCAAAAGCTATTCCGCAAGCTATACATTGTTGATGCAATTCCAATACTAACGGAAAAGCATTGTAATTGTATATTGGAATAAGAATGGAAAGCATTATGCGGTACGCTGCTGAACTACTTCAAAAATTTTCGAGTCTTCACATTTTAGCGTTTTCGAAGGGAATTTCATCAACAAGGCATAATCGTGCGTCGCCATAATGATTGTTTTTCCGTTTGTATTTATTTTTTTCAACAACTCTAATACTTCAACACTCGTTTGTGGATCTAAGTTTCCTGTAGGTTCATCCGCAAGAATTAGTTCGGGGTCATTTAGTAGTGCTCGTGCAATAGCTACACGTTGCTGTTCACCGCCTGATAGTTGATGTGGCATTTTTTTACCAAAATCTCCCATTCCTACTTTATTCAAGACTTCTTCGATTTTATTTTGCATTTCTGCGTTGTCTGTCCAGCCAGTTGCTTTAAGTACAAACAACATATTGTCATTTATAGTACGATCCGGAAGCAACTTGAAATCCTGAAAAACGATTCCAATTTTTCTTCTTAAAAACGGAATGTCATCTTCTTTTAAAGTGGCTAAATCAAAGTCTACAACGCTTCCTTCTCCTTCGGTCAAAGGCAAATCAGCATATAAAGTTTTCATTAAGCTACTTTTTCCAGAACCTGTTTTTCCAATGATGTAAAGGAATTCACCATGATTTACCTCTAGGTTTACCTCTGTTAAAATAGATTTTCCTCCTTGATAAATAGTTACATTTTTTAAAGACAGTACGGATTGTGACATAATTTGCATTTGTTTATTGGGTAAAAGTAGTAAGATAACGGTTCTATTCAAAATAAAATCTATTGATATTAGTCAGATTAAAAAAAAAATATAAATAATACAGGAAACTCAAGATGTTTGATTTGATTGCTATTACAATAAAGAGGGTTGAGATGTAAACTGAAAAAAAATATTTATAATAAATTCCAATTATGATTCGTTATAGAGTTCAGAATATGATATATTTGAATTTATAAAATAAAATCACAATGCGTAAAATTTCTTGGCTTTTCTTTATTCCAATTTTTATTATGACTGCCAGTATTTCGGCACAAAAATCAACTATTTACACACATGACTCGAAAGATTTCAATAGAGCAGTTTCTTTGTTCAAAGACGCACAATATGCATCAGCGCAACTTATTTTCAATAAAGTAAAAGAAGCGGCTACTACTGAAGAGCTAAAGTCAGATTGTGCGTATTATGCCGCTAATTGCGCCATCAGAACCAATCAATCTAATGCGGATGAATTGATGGAGCAGTTTGTTTCGGATTACCCTACGAGTGTAAAACAAAATCAGGCATACATTGAGGTGGCTCATTATCATTTTAACCAGGGAAACTTTCCACAGGCATTGAAATGGTTTGACAAAGTGGATGAAAGTAGTTTAAGTAGAAATGACCAAGACAAATTCAACTTTCAGAAAGGCTATAGTTTTTTTAATGCCAAAAAGAAAAAGGAAGCTACAGTTTATTTGAACAAAGTGGTGAACTCTGCCGAATATGGTTCGCAAGCCAAGTATTACTTAGGTTTTATGGCGTATGAAGGGGATGATTACAAGCAAGCTACAAAGTATTTTGACGAAGTTTCAGGCGAAGAAAAGTACAAAGAAAAGCTTTCGTATTATCAGGCGGATATGAATTTTAAGTTAGGAAATTTCCAAAAGGCGATTGATTTGGGACAAAAAGCAATGACTAAATCAAATGCTTTAGAAAAATCGGAACTAAATAAAATCATTGGCGAAAGCTATTTCAATTTGAAACAATATGATAAAGCAATTCCACATTTAGTGGATTATAAAGGGAAAAAAGGAAAATGGAATAATACCGATTTTTACCAATTAGGATACGCTTATTACAAACAAAAAGACTACGAAAATGCAATTTCGCAGTTCAATAAAATCATTGGCGGAAAAGATTTTGTGGCGCAAAATGCCTATTATCATTTGGGAGAAAGTTACCTGAATACCGATAAAAAACAACAAGCTTTGAATGCTTTCAAAAATGCTTCGGAAATGGAGAATGATGCAGCAATTCAAGAAGATGCTAGTTTAAATTATGCTAAATTAAGTTATGAATTAGGGAATTCATATCAAAGTGCACCAGTAGTTCTTCAAGCTTTTCTGAAAAAATATCCAAATAATACAAGCCGTTCTGAGGTTGAAAAATTACTGATAGATTCTTATATTTCTTCTAAAAACTACAAAGAAGCCTTAGTATTATTGGAAAAAAATAAATCGCCAGAAAATAAATTAGCATACCAAAAAGTACTTTTTTATCGAGGTTTGGAACTGTATACGGACGGGAATTATCAAGAAGCATTAAAAATGTTTACAAAATCTTTAAGTGAACAAAAAGACGCTTCTTTTTCTGCAAGAGCAACTTTCTGGCGAGGAGAAACTGAATATGTTTTGAATGATTTTAAAAATGCATTATTAAGTTTCAAACAATTCATTGGTTCAAACCAAGCAACAACGACACCTGAATTTAAAAACAGTAATTACAATATTGCATACACCTATTTCAAATTGAAAGAATATGATCAAGCGGGTGATTATTTTCAAAAGCAAATAGAAAAAGCACCAGGTGATAAAGTGCGTTTGAATGATTCGTATTTGCGTTTGGCTGATTGCCGTTTTGTGACTTCAAAATACGCTCAAGCAATGGATGCTTATACTAAAGTGATTGAATCTAAAAGTGTAGATGCTGATTATGCGTATTTTCAAAAAGCAATTTCTTATGGGTTTATGGCTAAAAGTGATAAAAAAATAGAGGAGTTAAACGCTTTTTTACAATTGTATCCAAAATCAGAATACAGAGACGATGCGCTTTTTGAACTAGCCAACACCTATGTTGCCCAGAATAAAAATAACCTTGCCTTAAAAACGTATGACCGATTGAATACGGAGTTCAAAAAAGGCTCTTTCACTTCTAGATCTATTTTGCGTCAGGGATTAATTTATTATAATACAGACAAAGACGATCAGGCATTGTTGAAATTCAAAAAAGTTGCGGCTGATTTTCCTAGAACTCCAGAGGCTCTAGAAGCTGTAGCAACGGCTAGATTAATTTATGTAGATAATGGCAAAGTAGATGAATATTCCACTTGGGTTCGTACGTTGGATTTTGTTGCTGTCACTGATGCAGAACTGGAAAATGACACCTATGAAGCTGCTGAAAAACAATTTCAGCAAAACAATACCAAGCAGGCTATTGCAGGATTTAATAGTTATATAAGCCAGTTTCCTCGAGGAATACATGCCTTACCGGCTAATTATTATCTTGCTCAATTGTATTTTTCTGAAGGATCAGAGAGCAAATCAATTCCTAATTATGAATATGTGATTGCACAATCCAGAAGTGAATTTACAGAGCAATCGCTGTCAAGATTAGCTCAAATTCTCCTTAAAAACAAAGAGAATGACAAAGCAATTCCAGTTTTGTCGCGTTTAGAAAACGAAGCAGATGTTTCTCAAAATAAAACGTATGCACAGTCTAATTTGATGAAATTGTACTACAATAAAAAAGATTATCCAAATTCTGGTATTTATGCTGAGAAGGTTTTGATGAATCCTAAAGCAGATGACAATGTAAAGAGCGACGCGCAAATTATCATTGCACGTGCAGCAATTGAAACGGGTGATGAAGCTAAAGCCAAAGTTGCTTATGCAAAAGTATTGGCGATTGCTAAAGGAGAATTAGCTGCTGAAGCCTTATATTATGACGCATATTTTAAAAATAAAGAAGGGAAATTTGAAGCTTCAAATGCTGCAGTTCAAAAGATAGCAAAGAATTATTCCAGTTATAAATATTTTGGAGCCAAAGGATTAATTTTAATGGCCAAAAACTTTTACGGACTGAAAGACAGTTATCAGGCAACCTACATTTTAGAAAATGTAATTCAAAATTTCACAGATTATCCGGATGTAGTTTCGGAAGCGAAGACAGAATTGAATGCCATCAAAACGGAAGAGGCTAAAACAAATTCATCGATAACGAAATAATAAAGACCTAGAGATAAGAAAAGGTGAAGATATAGTGATTTAGACCTCCTTAAAAGGGCTTATTTCCTTTCTTCTTTTTATCAAAAAAAATAAAGCAAAACATGAAAATCAATTTCCAAAATAAAATAGCAGTTGTCTTAGTGGTATTCCTTTTTCAGTTTTCGTTTGCACAAAAGAAAGAGCAAATAGGGACAGAAACGGTGAATGTTGTAAAACCATATACGCCAAAAATTTCGGATGCTTTCAAAGTCAAAGAAATTCCGGAACTAAACGAGGAGGCAAATGCTAAAAAAGAAACAATAAAATACACCATTTTTTCCTTCCCGGTAGCATCTACTTTTACACCGTCCAAAGGAAAAGCTGAAGGAGTAGAGAAAGAAAAACCAACGCAATTGTTTAAAAATTATGCCACTTTTGGTGTGGGGAATTACGGAACCTTTATCGGGGAATTGTTCGTCAATCATGACCTTAATAATACAGATTATGTTGGTGGGATGTTTCGCCACCATTCGTCTGAAGGCGGAATCAAAAATGTAGCATTAGAAAATCGTTTTTTTGACACATCACTAGACTTGATGTACGGTTCAAATCAAAAAGACGTGTCGTACAATGTGGATTTAGGGTATCAAAACCAAATTTATAATTGGTACGGATTGCCTGCTAATTTTGATAGTACTTTGATTAACGGAATTAATCCTCAGCAAACTTACGGTACGATATCTTTAGGCGGAAATGTAACGCTTAACGAAAGTATTTTAAACAAAGCAAGTCTTAAATACAACCATTTTTCGGATGCTTCCGGATCTTCTGAAAATCGATTTTATGCAAAACCGACTGTGGAATTTGATGTCATGGATAGTGCAGTGAAAACAAATATAATTGTGGATTATGTAGGGGGGAGTTTCAAAAACAATTATTTAAATACCAATACAACGCGCGTGAAATACGGTTTTACAAACTTTGGTATTATTCCTAGTTTTGTCATGCAGGAAGATGATTGGACCTTGAATATCGGAGCTGGTTTGTTTTATAGTTTAGATA
>JAGOJA010000012.1:0-9649 GCA_017995345.1 Flavobacterium sp. | reverse complement strand
AACGGAACTTTCAGTAGTTACACGAATGATTTTCAGCAAGAAGCTTGGAATTTACCAACAATAAAAATAAATTCAAATCTGGATTTCAATATAACAAAGAAATGGTTCGCTGGTGCAAATGTGTTTTACGTAGGCGAGCGAAAAGATTTTCAGATAAATACTGACTTTGCGGCTAATGCTGCTCCTGTAACTTTAAAATCTTATTTTGATGTAAATGCAAATGTAGGCTACAAATACAGCGACCGATTAACTGCTTTTGCAAGAGCTAATAATATCACTAATAATGCCTACCAAAAATGGTTGAATTATCCAGTTCAGGGTTTTCAAGTGATTTTAGGAGTGAATTATAAATTTGATTTTTAAACCATAAATTGAATTACATATTTATATAAAAAAAAACAGGCTATTCTTTCGAGTAGCCTGTTTTTGTATAAATTAGATATTGTTTTTACTTTGTAAAAGGAATGGCAAGTCTTACTTTGTCCCAACCTAAATTAAGTACTGTTCCATTATCAGCCTTGGTAAAAACCATCGAAAGGGCGTCTAGATATTCATCAGCTAAAGTTACAGGGACTGTTAATCGTGCTACATCATTTTTTTCGTTGTAAGTGTAGGCTCCCCAAACATTTCTGTCTTTGTTGATGATTATGACACATTCATTTTCGTTGGGAATGGTGTAAAGGGTATAAATCCCCGCTGGTACTTTAGTTTTGCCTAAATACATATCAGTAAAAAGACTTATTTCATTTGCTTCATTAGCTCCAGTTCTCCACACTTTTCCTTGTGGTACAACTTCAGTAAGAGTACGTCCTTTTAATTGAGGTCTGCTGTAGATTACTCGAGCAATTTTGTTTGAATCTTTGTAATCAGTAGGAAACCATGCCGCATCCATTGGGCTTTTATCAAGATCCGGGAATTTTTGAGCATTTGCGTCAACGCACAAAAGCATCGTAAGAGAACAGAGTCCTGTGGTAATAAATGTTGTTTTTTTCATAATTTAAGTAACGGTTAAAAGTTTATAAAGTCAATTGTAATTCGTAAAGTTATAAATTCATATCGAAGTTTCATAAGAAAGAAATGAGGCTTACTTATTAAACAGTCCAACTTTGAAATAAAAATCTAACTTTGATGGTTCATTAAGACTCAAAACTCCCTTCCTCTTAGATAAATAAATACTAGTTTTGCTTCTTTTTCGGCATTATTTCAAATCGTAAAATATGACTTTTAAACAAAAAACACACCAATATTACCAACAACTTGTTCAAGATAGAGAAGATGCTTTTCGGGATATGATTACAGCATTAACCGAAGATTCAAAGAACGATGCCAAAGGTTCCGCTGGAGATAAACATGAAACCGCTTTATCGATGATGCACATTGAGCAAGAAAAACTCAATCGTAAATTGAGAGAAGTTTTGGATCAAAAAATAGTTTTGGATAAAATTGATGCTAGCACAACTGCTGAAACTATTATTGTGGGAAGTTTAGTAAAAGCGAACGGCATTTTTTTATACCTAAGTGTAGCACTGCCAAAAATTACTATTGATGGCATAAATGTTATTGCGCTGTCTCCACAATCGCCGTTGGGTAATAAATTAATGGGGAATAAAGTTGGGTTTACTTTTGAGATTAATGGAACGAAGTATTTGATTGAAGAAATTAACTGATGTACTAATGGATTATTGGTATTTAATATGTAGTTTTTCTTGGTTTATATCTGCTTTCGCTTTTTATAAAATTCATAAGCTTTGGCATAAAGATGTTACAGAAATGATAAGCTTTATAAAATTCAGGTAAAAGTTGGCAACTTCAAAAATTGGACAGTGATTATGCTTAAAATTGCCGGAATTATTTATTTTTTAAAGCAATCAGGTAGTTTTACATAAATTCCGCGATGCTTGCATCCGTTTTATCTGTGTTCCATTCTCCGTAACTGGGCTTCATTTTTCAACTATCTAACATATTATAACAAAATTAAACATAATGTTAAATTAGTGTATTCTTTGGTTGAAAACCATCTAAACCATTAAAAAATAGAAATCCCTAATAAAACTTTTCGTAAATTCGCGACCTTAAAAGTTTGACTTTAAAACGAAACGAAATTATGAACAAAACAATGACAGTCGACATCTTGTCGAGTATTAAAGGAGCACAGCCCTCAGAGTCCGTGAACCAATTATTTGATGTAATTAAAAATGCAGTTCCATCAAATGCTACTACTTTAAATAATGTCAATCATAATTGTGTGTCTGTGAGTAATTTAAGAGAAGATGTTGTGATAGAGAGTTCGGCTATGGAGAAACAAATAATTTTAGAAAACTTCCCGAACAAAAAAAATGGTTTTCTAGTAGTTGCTAAAGTGATAGAAGGATAAAATGGAATCTCAAATAAAAAAGATACACCAACAATTGGTGTCAAAAGAAATAACTTGTACGGCTTTAGTACAAGAAAAATTAGGGTTACTTCAACAAAATAAGTACAATTCAGTGAATTCTTTGTTGGATACTTGGGCTTTAGATTTAGCCGCAAAAGTAGATGCTAAAATTGCAAACGGAGAAACGATAGGTTTGTTAGAAGGGATTCCTTTTGGAATTAAAGATGTATTTATGCTTCAAGGAACTTTAGCTACAGCTAGTTCTGAGATGTTGAAAAATTATAAATCTCCATATACTGCTACTGCTATTCAAAAATTATTGGATGCAGGCGCTATTCCATTAGTAAAAGAAAACTGTGATAGTTTTGGTCACGGATCTTCCAGTGAAAATACCATTTTTGGAGCTGTAAAAAACGCTATCGATCCAACATTAGTTGCTGGAGGTTCCAGTGGTGGATCAGCAGTGAACGTTGCCAAAGAATATACGGTTTTTTCAATTGGAGGAGATACAGGAGGTTCGATTCGTCAGCCTGCTGGATACAACCATATTTACGGTTTCAAACCAACTTACGGAAGAATTTCTAGATTTGGGCTTATGGCTTATACATCTTCTACAGATTGCGTGGGTCCATTGGCGAAATCAATTGAAGATATTCGAATTGTGTTGAATGCAATGAGTGGAAAAGATCCAAAAGATCAAACTTCAATTACTTCAAATGAAATTAGTGAAGATGCAGTTGCAATTTCAAAAGTAAAAACAGTTGGTTATTTCAAAAACTTCATCGAAAGTGAAGCTATTGATGCGCAAATAAAAGCGGACTTTTTAGCTTCTATCGAAAAAATAAAAGCAACAGGAATTGCGGTGGTAGCATTAGATTTCTTTAAATCGGATATTTTAGTTTCGACATATTATACGCTTGCAATGGCAGAAACGGCTTCGAATTTATCACGTCTTGACGGAACAAATTACGGAAACCGAATTGAAGCAGAAAATCTAATTGAAACGTATGCGGTTACTCGTTCTGAAAACTTTTCGGAAGAAACAAAACGCAGAATTGTTGGTGGAAATCAAGTATTGTCTCAAGGTTTTTCAGATGAAATCTATTTAAAAGGATTGGCAGTACGAGATCAGATTTCGGAGAATTTCAGTAAAGATTTTCAGGAGGTTGATATCATTTTATCGCCTGTTACACCAAGCACTCCTCCAAAAATTGGAGAAAGTTTAAAAGATCCGCTGGCAATGTATTTGTCAGATGCTTATACGGTTGGTTTTAGTTTAGGACAATTGCCAACTTTAACCGTGCCACAAGGAACAAGTACTGGACTGCAAATTACGGCAGCAAAAAATAATGATGAATTAGTCTTGCAGTTTGCAAACTTCTTAAAAGATACGATATAATGGAATTGGAGCAATTAACAGCGGCATTAAACGCCCACGATTTAGAATTGGTAATCGGACTGGAAACTCACGTTCGATTGAATACCAAAACCAAGTTGTTTTGTTCTTGTCCAAATCAAGAAATAGAAACACCTAACGAAAATATATGTTCGGTTTGTACGGGACAAATGGGCGTTTTACCTGCCTTGAATAAAGAAGCTATTATAAAAGCTATCTATTTTGGAAAAGCGGTCAATTCGACTTTTAGTAACGAGGTGATTTCTTGGGATAGAAAGCATTACGAATACCCAGATAATCCAAAGAATATTCAAATAACGCAATTTCACAATCCAATAATTCCTGACGGGCAAGTTTCTTGTTACCGTAATGACGGTTCTCAATTTACTGTAAATCTAACCCAGGTTCATATTGAAGAAGATGCTGCGAAATTGATGCACGAAAAGAAAATTTCGTTAGTCGATTTTAACAAAGCAGGTGTTCCATTGATTGAAATTGTTACAGAACCTTGTGTTCGTAATATAGAAGATGCTTCGACTTATGCGCAATATATTCAGCGTATTGTGCAAAACTTAGGAATCTCTGAAGCGAATTTAGAAAAAGGAGAATTCAAATCGGATGTTTCAGTGTCTTTACGAAAAAAACATAGTTATGAATTAAATCCCAGAACAGAAATCAAAAACTTGAACTCGTTTAAGTTTATGGTGGAAGCTTTGAAGGAAGAAGTAGAGAAGCAGTTTAATTATTATATTAAACATAAAGAGTTTAGACCTGATCAAACAACGGTTTTATGGGATGCTGATTTAAAGCAAACTAAAGTAATGCGTAAAAAAGAATTTGAAGCGGATTATCGTTTTATTTCGGAGCCAGATTTACCTTTTGTAAACATCAAAGCCGAGATTGAAGCAATTTCTGTAGACACAAGCGCCTTGCCTTATGCGGTGGAATCTATTTTGATTAACGGTGGTGTTTTGCCACAAGATGCTAAATTTTTCACAGCAGATGCGTTGCGTTCAAGAACGTTTGTGACTTTAAATAACAAAATAAATGATCCGTCTTTCGTTGCCAAAACTTTAGCAAACAATGTTAAGGCAGAAGACTATGCTAAAATCCATAATATTCAGCATTTAGAAACCATTTTTGTTCTTTTTAAAGCTGAAAAAATTACGGCAGTTTTGGTTCAAAATGCGATTGCAGGTTATTTAAAAGATCAAAGTTTTGATTACAATAAATATTTCGCAGACAACACCATTTCTGAAGATAAAATTCAAGAAGTTATTGCGAAAGTCATTTCAGAAAATGAGGCTGTTGCCAATGATATTAAAGCTGGAGACCAAGGGAAAGCTGGTATTTTGGTTGGAAAAATTTTAGGAATTATTGGAAAAGGAGCAAACGGAAAAGTAATTCGTCAAATTATTTTAGATCAATTGACTGTACGGACAAGTCGCGACTTGTCCGTACCAGATGCCGGTAATGATATGTCCATGCCGTCCGATAATTCTGTAGGGACAGGTCGCGATCTGTCCGTACGTGACCTGCCCGCACAAGAAGAAACGCTTCCTGAAATTCCTATTATAATAAAAGATACGTATAGAACACATAAAATTTCACAATTATCCGAAGAAAGCATCAATGAAGAAGTGTTGTTGTCTGGATGGATTGCAAGTGTCCGTGACCACGGTGAATTGATGTTTATCGATTTGCGTGATTCGAGTTGTGAGATTTTTCAAGTGCGAATCAGTAGAGAATCATTTCCAAATATTGATGAGTTAGTAAAATTAAAACCAGAATCGGTAATTTCAGTAAAAGGTATTGTCGTAGATCGTAACGAAGATGATTACAATGCAGGTTTGCGAACCGGTAAAATCGAATTGGAAACTTCGGCTTTAGAAATTTTAAATTTATCTAAAACGTTGCCTTTTGAAATTAAAAGAGCCGCAAAAACAAACGAAGCGATTCGTTTTCAATACAAGTTTTTAGATCACAGAAACGAAGAGGTTAGAAGAGCCATTATCAATCGTCATAAAGTAATTAAATTATTGCGTGACATTTTAGATAGTGAAGAATTTCTAGAAATTGAAACGCCAATTTTAAGTGCAGGAACAGACGAAGGTGCACGTGAATTTATTGTTCCTACACGTAAACAAGCCGGTTTCTTTTATACACTGCCACAAGCGCCTCAGCAGTTCAAACAAATGTTGATGGTGAGTGGTTATGAAAAGTATTTCCAAATTGCGCGTTGTTTTAGAGATGAAGATTCGCGCGGAGATCGTCAGCCAGAATTTACGCAATTGGATATGGAAATGGCCTATGCCAGTATGCAGCAAATTATTGATTTAAACACAAAAATGTTTAATGAAGTAGTGAAGAAAATATATGGCAACAAGTGGATTTTACGTCCGTTTGAAATCATTACCTACAAAGATGCTATGGATTACTATGGATGTGACAGACCAGATTTGCGTTATGGATTAAAAATGCAAGACATTACAGTCATTGTAAAAGAGACTACTTTTCAAGTATTTAGTAAACCTATTGAAGAGGGTGGAATTGTAAAATGTATCAAAGTATCAGCTCAAGAACAAGGAAACAAGCGCATGTCTAAAGGTCAAATCGAAAACCTTACGGCAATTGCACAGCAACACGGCTTAGGCGGATTGGCTTATATTATTGTAAATGAAGCGGAACTACAATCACCAATTATTAAGTTTTTAGGAGAAGATATTGCGGCAGGAATTATAAAAGTTACCAATGCACAAGTTGGTGATATTGTATTCTTTTCGGCAGCAGATTATGCTACGGCTAACAAAGCTTTGGATGCTGTTCGTCAAGAATTAGGTAGAATATTACATTTAATTAATCCAAAGGAATTATGTCCAGGTTGGGTGGTTGATTTTCCAATGTTTGAACGAACAGATGAAGGAAGATGGACATTTACGCACAATCCATTTTCGATGCCAGCAATATATGATTTGCATAAACACATGGAAGGAGATGATGAAAAGATTGGAACTATCATCGCGCAACAATACGATATCATCTTAAATGGTTACGAAATTGGTGGAGGATCTGTTCGTGCACATAAATCAGAAATTCTTGAAGCCACTTATAGAAATATGGGTTACAATAAAGAAGAAATGATGAAAAGTGTGGGGACTATGTATAAAGCGTTTCAATACGGTGCACCACCGCACGGAGGAATTGCTTGGGGAATAGATCGTTTAATGATGATTTTAGAGAAAAAAGCATCCATTAGAGAGGTAATGGCTTTCCCGAAAACAGGAACTAGTGAAGATTTATTATTCGGCGCTCCATCTCTTTTATCGGATAAAAAGGTAGAAGAAATGAATGTTAGAATTATGAAAAAATAATTTTTAATGTGATGGCAATTGCAAAAATCAATTTCAATAAGAAATTAGAAAATTAATACTTGAAATTGTTTCATTTTTAAATTTCCAAAATAGTCATCTCGATGTTTATTTTGGAAATTTGTGTTTTAGGGAATTGCCATCGGGAATAGCCTAGGTGTTTTTGTATTTATTTTTTAACTGTTTTTCATTAAAATTTTAATAGGATGTTAGTATTTTTAATAAAATGTAATATTGCTTTTGCAATTGATTTTTCTGCATTAAAACAGCACTCTTTTGTTAATAACTTAACGACTTAAACTCTCATTTTAATCATTATTAAATTCCATTTTTATATATTTGCGTGTTAGACAAAAATTACATTTTTTAGAATAAAATATAATATGAGCGAAGAAATTAAGAAGGACAGTTATTCAGCAGATAGTATTCAGGCATTAGAAGGAATGGAGCACGTAAGAATGCGTCCTTCGATGTATATTGGAGATGTGGGTGTTCGAGGACTGCATCATTTAGTTTATGAGGTTGTAGATAACTCTATCGATGAGGCAATGGGAGGCCATTGTGATACAATTAGAGTTGATATTAATGAAGATGGATCTATTTCTGTTGAAGATAATGGACGTGGTATCCCTGTAGGCATTCATAAAAAAGAAGGAGTTTCGGCATTACAGGTTGTAATGACCAAAATTGGTGCCGGAGGAAAGTTTGATAAAGATTCGTATAAAGTTTCGGGAGGTCTTCACGGTGTTGGGGTTTCTGTGGTAAATGCGTTATCAAATCATTTGCGAGCTACTATCCACAGTGGTGACGGTAAAATATACGAACAGGAATACGAAAAGGGAAAAGCATTATATCCAGTTAAACAAATTGGTGAAACGACTAAAAGAGGAACAATTGTTACCTTTTACCCAGATCCTACCATATTTACACAAACAGTAGATTATTCTTACGATACTTTATCTGCTCGTATGCGTGAATTGTCTTTTTTAAATAAAGGAATCACAATTACATTTACGGATAAACGAGAATTAGATAAAGATGGGAATTTTGTTTCAGAAGTATTTCATTCTGATGAAGGTTTAAAAGAGTACATCCGTTACTTAGATGGAAATCGTGAGCCGATTATTTCACACGTAATTTCTATGGATAATGAAAAAGGAGAAATTCCTGTGGAGGTTGCGTTAATTTACAATACAAGCTACACAGAGAATATTTTTTCTTATGTAAATAATATCAACACACACGAAGGAGGAACACACTTGCAAGGTTTCAGAACTGGTTTGACCAGATCATTAAAGAAATATGCGGATGCCTCGGGAATGTTAGACAAACTGAAATTTGATATTTCTGGAGATGATTTCCGTGAAGGTCTTACGGCAATTATATCAGTAAAAGTTCAAGAGCCACAATTTGAGGGACAAACTAAAACTAAACTTGGAAATAGAGAAGTTGTGTCTCCGGTTTCTCAAGCGGTTTCAGAAATGATTGAAAACTATTTGGAAGAAAATCCAAATGATGCTCGAATCATTGTTCAAAAAGTAATTCTTGCAGCTCAAGCACGTCATGCAGCCAAAAAAGCGCGTGAAATGGTGCAACGCAAAACCGTAATGGGTGGCGGTGGATTGCCAGGAAAACTATCGGATTGTTCTGAGCAAGATCCAGCAAAATGCGAAGTATACCTTGTCGAGGGAGATTCGGCGGGTGGAACTGCAAAACAAGGGCGTGATCGTAATTTTCAAGCTATTTTACCCTTACGTGGTAAGATTTTGAACGTAGAAAAAGCAATGCATCACAAAGTTTTTGAAAACGAAGAGATCAGAAATATTTTTACTGCACTTGGAGTAACTATTGGGACTGAAGAAGACAGTAAAGCTTTAAATATTTCAAAACTTCGCTACCATAAAGTAATTATTATGTGTGATGCCGATGTCGATGGAAGTCACATTTCTACTTTAATCTTAACGTTCTTCTTTAGATTTATGAAAGAATTAATCGAAGAGGGTCACGTATATATTGCAGCGCCACCTTTATATTTAGTTAAAAAGGGAAACAAGAAAGAATACGCATGGAATGACGATCAACGTGATCAAGCGAATGAAAGAATGGGTGGAAGCGCAGGAATTCAGCGTTATAAAGGTCTTGGAGAGATGAATGCGGAGCAACTATGGGAAACTACAATGGATCCAAATTTTAGAACCTTGCGTCAGGTAACTATCGACAGTTTGGCGGAAGCCGATAGAGTTTTCTCTATGTTAATGGGCGATGAGGTACCACCAAGAAGAGAATTTATTGAGAAAAATGCAGTTTACGCTAATATTGATGCGTAACTACGATAATCATTCTTTTTATTAGAATAGAGCAACATAAAAAAAGTAACTAAATTAACAAACAACCGAATAAACTTTAAAATATGAAAGTTACCATTGTAGGAGCAGGAAATGTAGGAGCAACATGTGCGGATGTGATTTCTTATAGAGGAATTGCCAGCGAAGTAGTATTATTGGATATTAA
>JAGOJA010000072.1 GCA_017995345.1 Flavobacterium sp. | reverse complement strand
TTATATGTTTATAGAAGCGATTTTTTACATTGACATTTAAGTTTATAATTCTATTGTTAAAAAAAAAATAAATTCCCAAAACGGGAACTTTATACGTATCTTTGTAAAATAAATTGAATTTGAGAGTAATTGCGAAAAAAATATTGAGGGATTTCTGGCTCGCGCATACTGATTGTGAACAGCAGTTAAAATCTTGGTTTCAGGAAACTAGCAAAGCAGAATGGGAAAATCCAAATATGATAAAACAGCAATATCCAAGTGCAAGTATTTTAAATAACAATCGGTTTGTCTTCAATATCAAAGGAAATAATTACCGATTAATAATTAAAATAAATTTTGATCATCAAATGGTTTGGATTCGGTTTATTGGAACGCATGCAGAATATGATAAAATTGACGCTAACAAAATTTAATTGCAATGGAAATCAAACCTATAAAAACAGAAAACGATTATAATCAAGCTCTCGAAAGACTTGAAGTTATTTTTGATGCAAAAAAAGGCTCGTCTGAAGGCGACGAATTAGAAGTGCTTGGGATTTTAATTGACCAATACGAGAATGAGCATTTTCCTATAGGCATGCCCGACCCAATTGAAGCCATAAAATTCAGAATGGAGCAAATGGGATACAATCAAAATGATTTAGCGAATATTGTTGGATTAAAAAGTCGTGCGAGTGAAATCTTAAATCGGAAACGAAAACTTTCATTGGAAATGATCCGTCAATTGCACGAGCAATTAAACATTCCTACAGATGTTTTAATTCAAGCCTATTAAAATTGATTGAGTTTATTTTAAATCATAATTCATAACTCATACTTTATAACTTTTGAAAGCAACCTACCATAAATACATTCTGGATTTCAAACGCCCATCAGGTACTTCCCGTGGTGTTATGACCGAAAAAGAAACTTGGTTTATTGTCTTAGAAAAGGACGGTAAAAAAGGAATAGGAGAGTGCGGAATCCTTCGCGGATTGAGTATTGATGACCGACCGGATTATGAAGAAAAATTACGATGGACTTGCGACAATATTCACTTGGGAAAAGACCATCTTTGGGAAGCTTTAATCGAGTTTCCTTCGATACAATTTGGAGTCGAAATGGCGTTCCAATCTTTGGTGAGTGAAACTCCTTTTTTGCTCTTTCCTTCGGACTTTACAAACGGTACAAAATCGATACTCATAAACGGTTTAGTTTGGATGGGTGAGGAGGCTTTTATGAAGCAACAAATCGAAGAAAAATTAGCAGATGGTTTTACATGTATCAAACTCAAAATAGGAGCTATAGATTTCGATAAAGAACTGCAATTATTACGCTTTATACGGGAACATTTCACTCCGGAACAAGTCGAAATTCGGGTAGATTCTAACGGTGCTTTTGATTCAGATTTAGCTTTAGATAAATTAATTCAACTAACTGAATTTAAACTACATAGTATTGAGCAACCTATACAAAAAAATCATACTGACAGGATGGCAGAGCTGTGTAAAACCACTCCTTTTCCTATTGCTTTGGATGAAGAGCTGATTGGTGTGTTTACTTTGGCAGAAAAAGAGCAATTACTCGAGAAAATCAAGCCGCAATACATCATTTTAAAGCCAAGTTTTGTAGGTGGTTTTCGAGGCACTCAAGAGTGGATTTCATTGGCTGAAAAGCATAAAATCGGGTGGTGGATTACCTCAGCTTTGGAGAGTAATATTGGACTCAATGCCATTGCGCAATGGACCTTTTTACAGCACAATTTGATGCCTCAGGGATTAGGAACCGGAGCACTTTATACCAATAATTTTGACTGTCCGCTGGAAGTTTCGCAAGGACAATTATGGTACAAAAAAGAGCTGGATTGGACGTTTGATTTTGCGCTTTTGAAATAGATTATTTCGTAGTTTTCTTTTGTTCGCCGTCTCCTAATAAAACGGATAAAGTCTTTAAACTTGGTGTGCGGTCTGCAATTAATTTGATGATACTGATGAACGGGATAAACAAAATCATTCCTGCTGCGCCCCAAACAATACCTCCCACGATTACTACAATAATGATGACAAGTGTGTTTATTTTCAAACGACTTCCCACCGCGAAAGGGAAGATAATATACGCTTCAAGAACCTGAACAATAGAAAAAACGGCAATTACTGCTAATGGATACCAAATAGAATTGTACGTGATCCAGGAAACAGCAATGGGCAACAGCGATGATATCATGATGCCCACATACGGAATAAAGGTTAAAATTGAAGCAATAAAACCAAACAGAAAGGGATTTGGTATTCCAATTATCCAAAGTCCAATGCTGTTTAATAATCCAACTATTAAATAAACTATCAACATTCCTTTGATGAAATTGTAATATTCATGTATGGTTTCAATAAGGATTTCATGAATAGTATTTTTTCGTTCAGGTGGGAAAAGTTCATATAAGGCATTTGATAACATCTGGCGATGGAAAAGTATTAATGCAGAGAAAACAGGAATCATGATTAGAAAAAATGCTGATTCAGACAGAGAATAAGCGGTGTTTCGTACTATTGAAAAAGCTTCTGAACCAGAATTATTTACCGTATTATTGATAAATTCTGTTTGTTTTTCAAGACTAATATCAAATCGTTCCGAAATAAATAGGCTCAATTGATTTACTGTTTCGATTAGTTTTGTTCTTAAAGATTGCCATTCGTGAAGAAATTCTGAGAACTGTGCGAATAATAGATAGAGTACAGCTCCGACTAAAAGTGTGACTCCTAAAATAGAAATAACAATTGCAATTCCTTTATTAAGGCCTTTTGTTTCCATCCATTTACAGATTGGATACAGAATAAAACCAATGAGTAACGAAAAACTTAACGGAATAAATAATGTTTTCCCAAAGTACAGAATTAAAAAAGCCAAAACTATAAATTGCAGTATTTCTAAAACTGAAAACCGCCTGCTGGTTTGAAATAGATCGGGAATTTTTGAAGATTGCTTCATACCAATAGTCTGTTATAGCCGTTTATTACTTTTATTTTTTGCATTGTTCAACTCCTTAATTTATAGCAATTTCAATGACGATTGAAAAAAGGTTTGTCTGATTTAATTAGATTATTTATACCTTCTTAACGATGCTAATGCTTTTTGTTCTATTTTTTTTTGAAAAAAACCAGTCCAGCCAAATAGATAACCAGCCATTCCAAAAGCTTGTTTAGACCATTTCCAGATGTCGAAATAATCAGTATGTCTGATAATCAAACCGTCTTTAAACTGAAATTGCGCTTGAATTACATTTACTACTTTTCTATTGGTTTTACTAAAGTTGTAGGTCGCTTTCCATTTTGCAGAACCAACGTATTCATCAGCTTTTACTTCCGAGAATTCAATTTTAATATTCCCTTTACTTTTTTCTAGCAACATTTTCCACATTTGGGACACATCATTTTCTTTTAATAAGCCAAAAGCAGGATCACGAAACTCAATTTTAGAATGATAGCATTCACACATTGCTGAAGCATCGGCATTGGAAAAAGCAGTATAGAACTTAATAATGGTTTTTTCGTTTGCAGTCATAATTACATAAAGTGTCTAGTAAAAATAATGATTTTTTACGTTAAAATTTAGGTTTTAAAATGGAATCTAGTAAAAAAAAATATTTTCAGGCTCTTAATTTCGAAAGACAAAAGAAAATTGTTATTTGATTTTCAGTAGAGTAGCGCCATTTAATCCTGAATTTTAAACACAAAAAAAGAGGATAGATAAGTTTCTATCCTCTTTAATAATGTATTCAACGGTATGCTGATTGATTCCAACTTATTTAGCGTCAATAATGCAATATTTTAAAACGAATTGTTTAATTCATTTTTAATTTTGGAGCAGCATTAAAATCAAAATTGGAGATTTTATATGTTTTCTTGTGTAGACTTTTCGGAATGTTTAGTAACCATATTTGTTATTACAAATTGTAACAGAGTTCCCAATATCCTTTTTATGGGGCTATGAGTAGAGCTTAGTAAGACTTTTTTAGTCAAATATCCTGCTGATATTCCTATAACATTACTCAGTATATTGCCTTTAAATTCAGATGAAGTAGCCATTTGCCCAAAAGCATTTTTGATTAAATTCAAAGGTTTTAAGCTTTCAAAAGTATAAAGATACTGATCTTTGAGTTGCAAAAACTCTTCAGATTGTTTCATTTTCATTAATAAGATAGTTTCTTTAAGAATTTGAGTCTCGTTGATCTTTTTCATATTAACTTTTTTTGAGCATTTTTATAATTATAAAATTGCTGATAGGCATTTTAAGCCATTTATCTTTATTGATGTAAAGGATAATCGAAATTAGCAAATAAAACCCGGATACTATAAAAAAACCATAATAGGTGTTGTGTAATAATTCACCTATCCATAAGGAAAGTCCAATGTTGATTAAGAAGATAAACATAACAAAAACAATAGAAACGGCTAATCGAGATAGTAAAGAGGACAAAACATCAGCAGTTGTATCGACGGTATTTAATTTAGCCAATTCAACTGTAGTTCTGGTATAATCCTCTGCTCTTTCAAAAAGCATTTCTATTGTTGATGTTTTGTTATCCATTATATAAATTGTAAACGCGGTTGTTTTATGGAATTTTAAATTATTGAATATCGTTTAGATATTTGGATTATTAATTTCATTTTTTACATCGTAAAATCTTGATTTTCCTTCAGCAAGAAGAGATTCACCGTCGTTTTTTACATCATGAAGTTTTGATTTTCCTTCAGCAATTAAAGACTCGCCTTCTTTCCAAATTTTTTCATACTTCCGATTTATGGTTCCTAACAAGGTGTCTAACTTGTCTTTCAACTCATCAGCATAGTCATTGCTTTTGTCTATGATTTTTTTTCTTGTTTTATCACCTTTTTCAGGAGCAAATAATACTCCTAATAATGCTCCAACGGCAACTCCGCCTAAAACTCCTAATATTATTTTATCTGCTTTCATAATTATTGATTTTATTATTGATTAAATTATTTGATTGTTTTTTTTAATATTTCTGTCTACTATAAGTCTAAATAGTATTACTATTACTGCAATATCAAGAAGAACCTATGATACTGATCCTACGTTCTTCGCTAAAAATCTAAGATACAAAAAATAGCTGATAGTACTACTATGCTATAAATAATATTACCTGCTATTTTTTGTTTTTAAGGATTAAAATGTTTTTAAATTCGTTTCCCTTGGATTAATCTCAATATAATTGCTATAACTGCAATGACTAGAAGAATATGAATAATGGAACCTGCGCTGTATGCAAAGAATCCAATTGCCCAAAATATAATTAAAAGTACTGCGATGGTATAAAGAAGATTGCTCATGATTTCTATTTTTTTAATGATTAATTGTATTGATTTAGTTTAGTCTAAGCCCTACATAAACACTTAAAACACTGTTTTTTGCATCTGAAGAAAGAATGTTATTGTCTTTTCCAATTTTAGTTAATCCATAATTGTAACGTACCCCAAAGTTTACTGCATCTAATTCAATCCCTAAGCCTCCAGCAAGACCTGCGTCAAACTTATTGAAATCATTAGTATCTAATTCCGTTTGCGTAGATAAAAGGTTTGAATCGTTGGATGTTTTTCCGCTAACCATATACGCTGCATAAGGACCAACGTGTACATTAAAAACATCAGTAAGATTCACAACTAATAATACGGGTACTTCAATATAATTTATATTGAATTTAGCTGTTCCTTGTGCAAAAGCGTTATTGTACTTTAATTCAGCACCTTTTGTAGTGTAGCTAATTTCAGGTTGAATTGCAATGTTGTTACTAATAGGAAACTTAGCATACATCCCTGCGTTGAAACCAGTTAATACATTATTATCATCTACTTTATCTGTATAAAGATTGGAGAAGTTTAGCCCTCCTTTGAAACCAAAAGAAGCTGTTTTTTCTTGAGCTTGAACAGTTGTAAAAATCATAGAGCTTACTATTAAAGTAGCAAAAATCAGTTTTTTTGAATTTTTCATTTTATCTATTTTTTTGAATTATTATACTACAAATATCGATATTTTAAAACTTTACATTGTTACAATACTTTTAGTTAAACTTGTATTATTCACACTTATTTGTATTTTAATTGTTTCATTTACAACTTTTTAAATCTAAAAAGCAAATAAAAAAAGACGAGTTCAAAACTCGTCTTTATAATTTATTACTTTTTGTCAACTGTAAAGTTTTTTAATGCTTGTCCTAGTTCATCCATATCGTGATTGTATTCTTCTTTGAATGATTTCCAATCACTATTAGCATCATTTTTGTAAGATTCAACTTTAAGTTTAATTTCTTTGTTTTTTTCTTCTAACTCTTTAATTCTTTTTGCATATTCATCATCAATAGTTTTGCCCGTTTTTTTCATCTTGGCTTTCAGTTCAGTTATCCGAATTTCGTTTTGCGCAATAGTAGCATTTGTACTTTCTTTGAAGGTTTTCCACTCTGCTTCAGTAGCGGCAACTCTAGCCTCTGATAATTCTTCTTTTGCATCATCAAGTTCATCTCTTGCTTCTTCAATTTTGTCTTTAGCGGCTTCTTCCTTTTTTGTGGATCCTTGACATCCCACTAATACAGTGCTGGCTATAAATGTTGTTATTGCTAGCGTAAAAATCATCTTTTTCATTTTGTGTGTTTTTTAGAATTAAATTTTCAAATAAAAAGGTGTAATTTATTTATAATCAGAATTTTGTAATTATTAAAGATATTAAAATAATTTTGGTTAAACAAAATTATTTGATTTAATATCGTATAATCTTATAATAGTTTTAAGGAATTAAATTATCTAAATACCTTCAAATATTTTAAGTAATTCTTCTCTGCTTATTCCTAGTTTAGCTTGGTATTTCTTTAACAGTTCTTCTTTTTTTTCCTCAGAAATTAGCTTTTTATTATTAGTTAAAGCTAAAAATTTTTCTTTTAATACTCTTTTTTGTTCTTCCCAGTTTCCATCGCGTTCTATCGGCTCCATTTTTTGTCTATTGTAAGTGAAATAATTTTTACTTTTCACAAAGTTGGTCAGTTTGTCGATAAAACCACTTGTATAACTTTATAAAAAAGTTGCTTTATTCACAGATTTTATAAAATTTAGAAGTGGAAGCTCAAAACAATGTGGCTTTTATTTTTTAAACTCTAGATCTCCTTATGTTTTGGAATGTATTTCTTAAGAATGTTTTCTAGCGTTTCATAATAGTCGGTTAGCACTTTAATAGTAATTTTTGGAATATTTACATCCGGAATCGTTATTGGAATTTCTGATAAATATTTGGACAATTCTGGATATTCACTATGTATTTTAGAAGTAATTTTAAGAATAGCTTCATTGAGTTCTTTTTCAGTTTTCATAATAATTAAATTTTAATTGTTAAGATTAACTATCCAAATCAAGTTATCAGGATTTCACTTTAAACGATCTAAAACAATACAATTTAACCCCCTTGTTATTGATTTTACCACATAGCTTCAAAGAACGTATAACTTTTTAAAAAGAGTTTAGGAATAGCTACAGCTAAAATGTGTCAAAAAAATGGAGTTATGTTCTATTATTTATGTAATGAAAATTTTCATTTCTATCAGTGTTGATTTCAATTAAGATTGTTTAATACTACAAATGATTTGGCTTTCTTCACCTTACACTTATAATTATTTTAATGGTCTAGAAAAAAATTACTCAAATTATTAAATCAATTAATAATTTGAGTAAAAAAGTCTAAAATCTGTCTGTTGACAAAACCATTTGTGTTCCAGGATATAGAGTGTCTTGATTGTCTTCAGCCGTTATAAATATTTTTATAGGCTTAAAGGAAGTTACAGTTTCGAAACTAGCTTTAAGTTTTGAGGACATAAATCCAGAATCACTTTTTATTCTTCCAATATTTTTAATGAGGTTTTCGTCGGTCTCCATCCAAACTACATAAACATTTTTTGAAGGTTGTAATCGGGTCACTTCTGCCAAATTTGATATTTTAATTTTAATAGCATAGTTCTTATTATTATCTTTTTTGACACTCACTTTCCCTTGTGCTGCCGGTACTATTGTAGAGTTCTGGAAAGCAATATTTTTTCCACATGAAGTAAATGATACTATTACAAGTAAAGCAACTGCGCTTACTAGTAACTTTCTAACATTTGAATTTAATAGAATAGTCATGATCTTTTTTTTAAATGGTTTATAATCACAAAGTTAATCTATTAAACAGTAAGATGTGTTATATAAAAAACCTAAAAAGTTATGTTATTTACGGTTTGAAAATTAGTTTCTAAATTAATTTAAGTGTTTTTACTAGAGTCGCAGATTTTAATAAAAGTTCCTATTATAAATGAACCATTTTTAGCAGAAGTAGCACAAATTATTTCTTCAAAAATTCCAAAAATTAAGTTAGCAAGAAATAAAACTGTAATCTGTGGTTGTTTAAAAGCGTATTCGATTACCTAGCATCAAGGATTAAAAAAAAAAAGACTATCATTGGGGGATAATAGTCTTTTTAATCAAGAAAAAATTATATTTTTATAAAAATATTGGTGTAATATTTTTTCCCATTACTCGGGTTTTCTCTGATAGAAATTCCAAAATGAGTAAAATTTCCTTTGATATTCTCTTTGTGCCCTATACTCAATAACCAAGCATCTACAGCTGCTTGAGGTGTTTTATAATTATAGGCTATATTTTCACTTACGCTCCTAGCTCCTAATACTTCAATAATGTTTTGAGAGCGATTTGCAAAATTATCGTGACTTACTATGTTGTTTTTAATCATATAATGATCATGCTCCTCAGCTTTATGAGACAAATGATTTATTTTTTTTAAAGGATTTAATCCTACACTAATTCTATATTGGTTAATCAAATTCATCGTTTCTAATTCAGTTGCAGAATAAGAATAATTTTCAATTGCTTCAGACTTAATTTCTTCTGTAGCGATTTCAGAATCAGATGAACAGGAACCCATCATAAATAGGATTACAAAAAATAATACTACGTTGCGTAATTTTGTTTTCATAATTTTAGTGTATTAAGTTTAAAGTAGATTGTGGGGCAAACTTCTTTAAGTTTTAGGATTTATTTTCATTTCAAATATCTATACTTTATCGATAAAACACACAATATTATCGATGAAATACATAAAAAAATAATTTACGTACGTTTTTTCTTAACTAAACAGTGTAAAGTAATTATTTATAAAAAAAAATATTTGGAAAAGTAACGCTATACCATCGCTTTAATTAGTGTCAGTTTAATACAAATTGTATACCTATTATTAATTTAAACTAAAAATGTATTTTTATAAAAATCATAAGCTTTAGCAATTAAAACTATTTGATTATCCATTTTTAGAATCCCTTAATTACAGTTACTTTTGTTGGATGGATTCTTTTACTCAAATCGCTTTAGGAATTGCCATAGTGGAAGTGTGCGCTGGCAAAAAACTTAAAAACAAAACCTTTTTATATGGTACAATTTTGGGTACAATCCCCGATTTAGATATTGTAGTAGGGCTTTTTTTAAATCCTGTGGATGCTGTCCTGATTCATCGGGGCATTAGCCATTCTCTTTTTCTATTTCTGTTTTTATCTCCTTTTTTGGGTTGGATTATCTCAAAAATTGAAAGAGATAAAATCAACTTTATTCAGTCATCTGCTATGGTTTTTTGGTGTTTGTTTACCCATGTACTTTTGGATATGTTTACGTCTTGGGGTACACAAATTTTATGGCCTTTAAACTACAGATTTGCGCTAAAAACCATTTTCGTAATCGATCTCTTGTACACCATTCCGCTTGTCATTGCCATGATTATGATATGGAAAACAAAAGATGCTGTACTTCGTGAAAAATACGTAATCAGAGGGCTATTTATCAGTAGTTTTTACCTTCTTTTGTCCTGTTTATTTAAAGTATATGCCTTAAATAAATTTGAAAAAGCATTAACAAAACAAGGAATTCAGTACTCTGAAATTATCGTAAAACCAACGGCCTTCAACTTAATTTTGTGGAATGCCAATGTCGCTACCGCAAATAATTATTTATTGGGCGACTATTCACTATTGGATACGCAACCTATTTCTTTCATTGGCTATAATAGAAATCGAGTTTTAGAATCACAATTAACTGGAAATTCAGATTTTGAAAAACTGAAAAAAGCCAGTGAAGGTTGGTATATCATTTCTCAAAAAAACAAATCGCTATACTTCAATGATTTACGTTTTGGACTTTTAAATGATAACCCACAAAATCCTCAGTTTGCTTTTAGTTATCAATTTGTTTCAAACGATTCTGGTTTACACGCTATTGAAGTTCCTAAAAGTAAAAGAGACGGAAAACGACTGTTGCAAAAAATATTTACCAGACTAAAAGGAAATTAAATACATTTATTATACAACTCAATCTGACTGCGCTCGATTTGACAATCGTTTTATGTTTGTGTCACGTCGAGCGCAGTCGAGACGCTATTTAATTTAAAAGGATTTCTTCTAAAAGCAATCTCGACTGCGCTCGATTTGACAAAAGAAAAAAACTAATCACTTTTCAACCATCCCGTAATACTCATTCGGGTATTTTGGGTCACCAAAACTTCATGAACCAATTCATCACTCTTAAAAAAAACGGTTTTACCCTGAGTAGGAGCTATTTTTTGATTGTTATTTACTTGGTGAATCAGTAATTCGCCACCATCAGTTTCTTGCCAATTACTGTTTAGGTAACTGATCATGGAATATTTTCGGCTAGGATTATTTTTGAATTGATCCAAATGTTTTAGATAAAAATCACCCGATTCATATAACGAATAATGAAATTCATAACCCGTTATTCCGGCATAACAGCTTTGGTTCAAATACACAATAAACGCTTCTATTTGGATAAAAAATTCATTTTCGAATTGGTTATTGTTTTTTTTATCCAACCAATAAATAGAATCGCTTCGTATCGCTCCATCGTAAGTAACCTTTTCTGAATTGCCAATTCCAGCTTCCGTCAACAGACTTTTTTGGTTTAAAAAAATCAAATTTTGTTTTAGATTATTGGCCAAATTAGTACTCAAAAAATGTTCGGATATGCCAACCTTATTTTCAATATAAGTAGCAATCAAAGCTTCAAAGCTATTTTCCATGTCTTTTTTGTCGACTGCTTAAGTGGTCAACGTGACAAGGTATACTATTAAAAATTATTAAAGACTAGTTCTAAAATAAATAAAATTATTTATTTATAATTCCTCATTTTAATTGCAATATTCAATACTAAAAAAGGGGTTAGAAATGAATCCAAACCCCTTGTTTATTTATAATTTACTGATAAAGCTACCATAAATATCCTTGAACTGATACCCTTCGGAAAAGCGGTCTTTACTAAGTTTTTTATATTCTACTAATCCCCAAAGAATAAATTCTTTCATGAAAAACTTATCTTCTTTTACCAGTTGTGGTTGGTATTTCTTGATCAAAATTTCTAAAGGAACGATACTTCCTAAAATTCTTTCATATTCTTCATCAGAACAATCATCTAATAATTCAAAACCACTTTCGGCAAAAAACCATTCGATAATATCCGTGTAGGGATTTTTGACACCTTCTTTCTCTAGTTTTTCAATTTTTGGAAAATATGCTGGAAAAAAAGTATGAATCGCATCGCCTAATAAATGTTGTGCTACGGCAGCGGATCCTTCCTGTTCCCCTTCGTAAACCAATTCGACTTTTCCTGTTATGGCTGGAATAATTCCCATAAAATCAGACAAACGCAAAGTTGTTTTATCAACTCCCGATTTCAGACCTCTTCTTTCTGCGGTACTCAATAAATTTTCTAAGGCCGTAATACTCAATCGCGCACTCACGCCACTTTTATTGTCAACATACTCACTTTCGCGAGCTTCAAAACTGATTTGTTCCAATAAATCCTTAGCTAACGAAGGCACGTAAACCATGTCGTTTTGTGTTGCATCCAATTTAGCTTCTTGTTCCGTAATGGTTCTGGCAATTTGAATAGTTTCTGGATAATGTGTCAATATTTGAGAGCCAATTCTATCTTTTAATGGTGTTACAATACTACCACGATTCGTATAATCTTCTGGATTGGCAGTAAATACAAATTGCATATCAAGTGGCATACGCAACTTAAAACCCCGAATTTGAATATCACCTTCTTGTAAAATATTAAACAAAGCTACTTGGATTCTTGCCTGTAAATCTGGTAGTTCATTGATAACGAAAATGCAGCGATTCGCTCTTGGAATCATCCCAAAATGAATCACACGATCATCCGCATACGATAATTTTAAATTTGCGGCTTTTATCGGATCTACATCGCCTATTAAATCCGCTACAGTTACATCTGGAGTTGCTAGTTTTTCAAAAAAACGATCATTTCTATGCAACCATGAAATTGGAGTTTCATCGCCTTTGATTTCAATAATGTCTTTGGCAAAACGAGAAATGGGTTGCAAAGGATCGTCATTAATTTCTGAACCAGTCACAAACGGAATGTATTCATCTAACAATTCGATCATTTTGCGTGCTAATCTCGTTTTGGCTTGGCCACGTAGGCCTAACAAATTGATATTGTGACGCGAGAAAATGGCGCGTTCTAATTCTGGAATTACGGTATTTTCAAAACCGTGAACCCCTTCAAATGTAGGTTTTCCTGTTTTGATTTTCTCGCGCAAATTATGACGCAATTCGTCTTTGATACTTTTACTTTCGTATCCTGATTTCTTTAATTCCCCTAGTGTTTTTATATTTTCTAATTTCATAATTTATTATCTATTTTTTTTGAAACTTTTTTTAACCACGAGGTTCACAAGGGTTTTACGCTAAGTTCACCAAGATTAATATATGTATTAATGCAATTCTAAAATTATATTTTCTTATTTGATTGAAAGTGACATTGCAATTACTCTACATCTATCTACTACTGCTCGACTAAATACTAAAAACTGAACACTGACCACTATTTAATCCTTTTCTTTCTATTGGTTTCATAATCTTCAAAAATTATTTCTCCCAAACCTTTCAATCCGGTATAAAATGCTTTTCCTTGATTGGCTTCGGTAAAACGGTTAACAAATTTTTGCAAATACGGGTCATTCGCAATCATAAAAGTGGTGATTGGAATATGCAATTTCCTAGCTTGTTGTGCTTGATTGTAGCATTTATCTACAATATATTCATCGAGTCCATAGCTGTTCATATAATACGAACCGTCTTTTTCGCGAACACAACTCGGCTTCCCATCCGTTATCATGAAAATTTGTTTGTTGGTATTTCGTTTTCGGCGTAAAATATCCATGGCTAGTTGCAAACCAGCAACGGTATTGGTATGAAAAGGACCCACTTTTAAATACGGTAAATCCCGAATTGCAATCGTCCAAGCGTCATTTCCAAAAACTAGAATGTCTAAAGTATCTTTTGGATAACGGGTTGTAATTAGTTCAGCAAGAGCCATAGCCACTTTTTTAGCAGGAGTGATTCGGTCTTCTCCGTACAAAACCATACTGTGGCTGATGTCGATCATTAAAACAGTACTCATTTGAGATTTATACTGCGTTTCTTCGACAACCAAATCATTTTCGGTCAACATAAAATCCGCTAAACCATTATTGATTTGGGCATTACGTAAACTTTCGGTCAAAGAAATTCGTTCCAAGCCATCACCAAAATGAAATTCCCTAAATTCACCAGTATGTTCGTCTCCGTTTCCGGAATGTTTTGTTTTGTGATTGCCACTACCAGAACGTTTTAAGTTACCAAAAATGTTGTCGAGCGCTTGTTGTCGAATGGCTCGTTCAGTCTTTGCAGTAATTCCAATTCCTGGAGTTCCATCGTCTTTGAGTTGGTCTCGGATGTATCCTTTTTTCTTTAAATCTTCGACAAAATCATCGATGGTATAGTTTTCATCGGTGAGTTTATATTCTTTGTCTAATTCGCGCAGCCAGTCGATTGCTTCATCAAAATCTCCGGAAGTATGTGTAATTAATTCTTTGAAAACATCAAAGAGTTTATCAAACGGAGACTGAAATGGAGCTTCATATTGCTTGAAATAAAATCCTTTTTTAGTTTCATTTTTCATAGACTTTAAATTTACGTCAATTTAAAATGTAGTCTAGACAAACGTTTATTAATTTTTAGTTAAAACCATTGTAGCCTTGAAAAGGAAGTACTTAATCTAAAAAAGAAGCTAATTAAAAAATTTTCCATCGACATAAAACCAACTTCCATTTTCGAGTTTGAAAGTAGAAAGTTCATGATGAATTTGTTTTTGAAGCTGACTATCCAAAAAATAAGCTTTGAATTCTACAGTATTCTCGGTAACCTTTACAATTTCTAATTGAAGCCATTGATTTGAGGTTGCCCAAAGTAAAATTTCAGACTTTGAATGCATTTTTCTTTCTGAAGGATGTGTGGTTGCCAATAAATAATCGGCTTGATGAGTTGCATAAGCCGCATATCGAGAACGCATCAAGGATTCAGCAGTTGATGCTTTTTGAATGCCTTTTAGAATTGGCGCACAGCAATTTTGGAAGTTTCTATCTAAACCGCAATAACATTTGTTTTTGATCATTTTATTGTAAAAAATGTTTAAATAGAGCCCGTTGCTTGTCCGTTAAGTCCAACTATTCTTTGATGCAACTGATCCAATAACACTTGATAACGACTAATTTCCATTAGATCTTCATCATCTTCGGCAAAGTCTAGCAGTTCATCTAATTCCTCACTGACCTCCACTAATTTATTATTGGCTTCGTTGGCGTTTTTTTCAGCAATAAAATCAATTATTTGCTGTACTCCATTTTTCACTTCGCTAAATTTATTTTGTTCCATGATTTGATGTTTTAATTGTTTTCTTTAGCATTATTATCATTGAATTTCTTAACAATCTCTTTCAATTTCTCTTTGCGCAGTATCCCAGCTTGTTTTACTTTATCTTGAGCTTTGTGTAATTTATCATTGTGCTTTTTAATATTTCTTTCGTTATTTCTGCTCATAAATGTTTTAGTTTTAAATAATCAAATCAGTTGTTTGATTCAATAACAATTGCAAAGTTCGCTTTAATTTTTGGAATTAAAATTGCTTTTAATTTGATATTCTATTATTTTTAAAAACACTTTTTTTTATGGCAGAACGTATTTCTTTAAATTTTGTCTAAAACTTCTGGTTTCCTAAGCTGATTTCTTGGTAATAATTAA
>JAGOJA010000071.1 GCA_017995345.1 Flavobacterium sp. | reverse complement strand
TAATACTAAAAAAATCGTTAATAGTAAATCAAATTTACTGTTAACGATTTTTTGTTATGATGAAGTCACTGATTGCTATATTTTCTTCACGTATTGCGTAATAATAACAATGGTCTGACCATCGACTTTGCCTTCAATATATTCAGCATTTTCGTGATCCAGTCTGATGTTACGCACTGCAGTACCTTGCTTGGCTACCATACTAGAACCTTTAACTTTCAAATCCTTGATTAAAACGACTGAATCCCCAACTTCAAGAATTACTCCGTTACTGTCACGGTGAATTACTTTCGTTTCATCTTCTTCGCCTTCACCTGTTGCTTGTGCCCAAGCCAACGTTTCTTCATCTAAATACATTTGGTCCAATAATTCTTGAGGCCATACCGCTGAACGCATACGGCTAAGCATTCTCCATGCTACTACTTGTACAGCTGAGTGTTCGCTCCACATACTGTCATTTAGACATCTCCAATGGTTTAAATCTACGTTATCTGGGTTTTCTATTTGGTCAATACACGTACTGCAAGCCATGATGCTTTCATCAAGTCCTCCTTTTTTAGTTGGAAGTACTTCATATACTTTTAGGTTTTCAGTTGCGCCACAAAGTTCACATTTAGATCCACTTCGCTTGTTTAATTCTCTTTCTATACTCATTGTTTGTTGGCTTTTATTTTTAGGCAAAATTACGGTTTATCACCTCGGTTCACAAATTTATAGTGTACTGTTTATTTACCAAGTCGAGACTACTATGCCTTGACTTGACAAAACCTCTTTTGAATTATTTTACGCGCACAGCATTTGGAACTAACAATTGATATTGTCCATTATTCCGGATCACATCTCTTACAATGCTCGAACTGATAAAGGAGGTTTTTGCTGCAGTCAATAAAAATACAGTTTCAATTTTTGATAAGGTTCTGTTTGTGTGCGCGATTGCTTTTTCAAATTCGAAATCGGCGGGATTTCGTAAACCACGGAGAATAAAGTCAGCTTTTAATTTTTCACAAAGTTCAATGGTCAAACCTTCATACGTAATTACAGAAACTTTAGGTTCTTTTTTGAAGGTTTCTTCAATAAATTTTTTTCTTTCTTCCAGCGAAAACATGTATTTTTTTTCGGCATTGACACCAATGGCAATTATGATTTCATCAAATAACGGAATGCTTCTTTTGATGATGTCTTCATGACCTAAAGTAATTGGGTCAAATGATCCCGGGAATATTGCTTTTCTCATTATTTATTATTTTTATACTAAAGCCAATTCTATCGCATTTGTAAATAAATCTTTCAATGAAATTCCGGCTGCTTTGGCTTGTTGCGGAATCAAACTTTCAGTAGTAAGACCAGGAATGGTGTTCATTTCCAGCATGTGTGGCTCATCGTTTACGATGATAAACTCACTTCGGGAGAAGCCTTTCATTTTAAGGACTTCGTAGGCGCGTTTGGCTATTTCGCTCACTTTTTGGGTCATTTCATTTGAAATTCTAGCGGGTGTAATTTCTTGTGATTTGCCTAAATATTTGGCTTCATAATCGAAAAAATCATTTTCGGATACGATTTCAGTGATTGGTAAAACAGTTATGGTTCCTTTGTAATTGATGACACCAACCGAAACTTCGGTGCCGTCTAGGAAACTTTCAATGATGATTTCATTGTCTTCTTTGTAAGCAACTTCTATTGCGATAGGCAATTCGGCCGCAGTTTTTACTTTTGAAATTCCAAAGCTGGATCCTGCTTTATTGGGTTTTACAAAACAAGGTAGCCCCACTTTTGTTACAATTTCGTCTGTATGTATTGCATCGCCTTTGTTTAAGTAATAGGAAGTCGCTGTTTTTATTCCGTATGGTTTTAAAACAGATAATAAATCGCGTTTATTGAATGTTAATGCGGCTTGGTAATAATCGCAGGAAGTTTGTGGAATATTTAGTAATTCGAAATAGGCCTGCATCAGACCATCTTCGCCGGGAGTTCCATGAATGGCATTGAAGACGCAATCAAAAGTGATTTTGTTGCCATTGATAGTTACTGAAAAATCATTTTTATCGATTGGGAATTCAGATTCATTAGCGTCAACATAGACCCATTTTTCTTTGAAAATATGGATTCGGAATCCGTTGTATTTTGTTTTGTCCAGGAATTGATGTACGACGTTTCCGCTGATAAGTGAGATTTTATACTCGCTGGAATATCCGCCCATAATAATGGCAATGTTCTTCATTTTAATACTAGTTAATGTTGTGAAAACGATTTGTTTTTAGCCCCGATAGCAGTGAAAATCCTTATATAACTCGCCCTAACGAGGCATAAAAGATTGAAACGGATAGCGGGAAATAGCTCCTCAGAAAACAAAGCTTAAAGAGAGGTTATGTATTAAACAAAATTATCATTTTTTTTGAAACGAAATAGCTTTATCTTTGCCAGATATAAAAATAAATTTATGAGTTTAGGTAAATATCTTACTAGCCGTGTTTTTTTGGTTCAAGTATTGAGTGCGATTGCGATTATTGCTGCATTAGGCTATTTTTTTATGCATTGGTTGACCTTTACAACAGATCATGGTCATGAAATTGCGGTTCCAAATTTGAGTAAGTTGACTGAAGAGCAAGTGGAGGCAAAGCTGGATGAGTTGGATTTAGATTACGTGCTTTTAGACACGGTGGATTATAGAAGTGATTTTCCTCAATTCACGGTGGTTGAGCAAGATCCAGCACCGGGTACGAAGGTGAAAGTGGGACGAAAAATATATATAAAAATAAACACATCGGGATACTCGTCTGTGCGAGTCCCTGATTTAGTGAATAAAACATATCGTGAGGCGGTACCTACATTGAATGCTTTGGGACTTGAAGAAGGAACTATAACGTATGTTCCAAATCTTGGAAAAGACATGGTGTTAGAAATGCGTTTCAAAGGCAGAAACCTGAAAGTAGGTGATAGAGTCTTGAAATCATCCAAAATTGATTTGGTTTTAGGCGACGGAAAAATGAGTTACCAAGAAGAAGAAAATGCTATGGATACTGTGGCAAAACCAATAGAAGAAGTACGAATTAATGAATAATAATATAGATGCTATAGATTTAGAAGACGAGTTATATGAACATTTTAGATTTGAAGTTCCCAAAGGACAAGCGTCTTTGCGAATTGATAAATATTTGATGAGCCTTATTCAAAATGCAACTCGCAATAAAATACAAACCGCAGCGACTGAAGGAAATATTTTTGTAAATGACGCTATAGTAAAGTCGAATTACAAAGTAAAATCGAATGATGTAGTGCGTGTGATGCTTACACATCCTCCTTATGAAAACCATATTATTCCGGAAAATATTCCGCTTGATATTGTGTATGAAGATGATACATTATTATTGATAAACAAATTACCAGGAATGGTAGTTCATCCCGGTCACGGGAATTACACGGGAACTTTAGTGCATGCATTAGCGTATCATTTTGATAATTTGCCAATGAACAGCAGCGAACGTCCCGGCTTAGTGCATCGAATTGATAAAGATACTTCAGGTTTATTGGTTATTGCCAAAACCGAAGCGGCCATGACACATCTTGCCAAACAATTTGAGGCTAAAACTTCTGAAAGAGAGTATGTTGCATTGGTTTGGGGAAATGTTGTGGAAGATAAAGGAACTATTGAAGGAAACTTAGCAAGACACCTGAAAGATCGCATGCAAATGGCGGTTTTTGCCAATCAGGAAATTGGTAAACCAGCCGTGACACATTATAAAGTATTGGAACGTTTTGGATACGTGACGTTGATTTCGTGCCAATTGGAAACCGGAAGGACACACCAGATCCGAGCGCACATGAAACACATAGGACATCCTTTATTTAATGACGAGCGTTATGGCGGCCATTTGATTCTAAAAGGAACTACGTTTACCAAATACAAGCAGTTTATCGACAATTGTTTCAAAGCATTACCAAGACAAGCTTTACACGCAAAAACATTAGGTTTTATACATCCTACAACTGGAGAGATGATGCGTTTTGATACGGAACTTCCGCAGGATTTTCAGGATTGTATCGAGAAATGGAGAGGCTATTCAAAATCGCATGGTACGGACGAAGAAGAGTAAAATAGGAACAGCCCCAAATTGGGGCTTTTTTGTGGATACAATTTGCAATGGCTTTAAAAAACACTAAGGTATTAGTTTGTTGGTATAGGTATTGTATGTCAGTGAGTTCTGGACTTTGGGCTCATTTTTACTTCAAATCCTATAATTGAGTTAGATTTGTAAACTGCAAATAAGATTGTATTCCATCTGATATAATTATAGCGCACAGCGATATCTTTTATACAAACCTAAAGTATGCTAATTTAATTTTTTCTTATTATGACATCTAAAAATCTAAATTTCTTAAAATTCAGAACATTCATTGCTTTATCGCTGCTTGTTCTCGGCAATGTTGCGTATGGTTCATTAAAAACAAATGCATTTTCACTTCAAAATAATGTTTCATTGAGGGACAAGATTGTGAGCTATGGAATGGGATTGTTAGGAACGCCTTATGTAACAGCCGGTCACAGTAAGAAAGGTTTTGACTGTTCAGGATTTGTTTACTTTGTCTTCAATTATTTTGAAATTAAGGTTCCTCGTAGCTCTTCACAATTTAAGAATTTTGGCAAAGAAATCCCGATTTCTGATGTGAGAAAAGGAGATGTTCTGTTGTTTTTAAGCCCTACTAGAAATGCTATTGGACATTTGGGTATAGTTACAAATCCAAAAGGGATGGAAAGTGATTTTATCCACTCTTCCTCAGGGTGCGAAATGAAAGTGATTGTTACAAGTTTAAAAAAGCCTGGCTATTTGCGTAGATTTGTAAAAGCAATACGCATTTTGTAGTTATGTGATGTAAAAAATACTAAGTATTCTGTTTTTTACTGGTTTTTATAATTGTTTCAGTTGCAGATTCAAGCAATGCGCGTGCCGTATGCAAAGAATATTTTGTAGAGCTTGATCGCTAATTTTCTTATGATTCTCTCTAAAAATTTCACTAAAACTCTATAGTTTGATAGTCGAGTCATCAGTTCTGTTTAACTACAGTTTCATCATTCTTGTTGCCTACACGTCGAAACAGTTGTTAATTTAAAGTTAAACAAATGAATACTATTCGGTTTTCAGGAGCTAAAATTTCGTTTCATTTTGACTGTAATATCGCAGTCATGCTACCGTGCAATTTACAAAAAACCAAAATAAAAAAATGCCATTGGCGTTGCTTCACAGGAAATAAACTGGAACGTACGATTATGCATTGCTGCAAACGAATTACAAAAGATACCGTTTCGGATCAGAGATTATTGACGGTACACAAAATTGATAAAAAATATTTTTTTGAAATCCCTGCTAAATACTTGGATAAAGACATGCTTTTTGACTGCCTCAAAAGGGTGGAGACTATTTTGTGGCAGTTTTGAGTACAGGATTTATTTTATTGGAAAATTAGCTTCAAAAGTTTTAAATCTCGTGTCTAAATCTTTAAGCAATTTATTTTTTACGGCATCTTCTTTTACAAAGCTATAATGAATGCTGTTGTATACAAATTGTTTGATATCCGTATAGGAAACGTCTTTGTATCTTTTGGCTAATAAAACATATTGCTCAGTCATATTGGTACGCAAAATCCCTGCATCATCAGTACTGATTACAATGGGAACACCAAAATCTTTATACAAGGTAAACGGATGCCTACTTTCTTTCACTTTCAAAATGAATTCGTTGCTCACTAAGTTGATTTCGATAGGGATGGTTTTCTTTGCCATATAACGCAATAAATCATACGAATCTTTTTCGTATGCTATCGCAACTCCGTGCCCAATACGATTGGCTCCCGCAGTGTAAATGGCAGCACCAATGTGCCATGTTAATTCTTCCGGTTGTACCAAACCAAGAGTCAGTTCGCCGGCATGCATCGTGTATTTCACATTTGGATAACGGGAATGGCAGTATTTAAACATCACCATGTGCAACCAATAATCTTTCATCGAGGTTTCACCATCTTCCGGAGAAACGATGTTGACCCCCGCCATTAGCGGACTTTCATCAGCCGAAATGAATGCAATTACCAGATTTTTGAATAGATCTACGGGTTCCATGAAACGCAATACAAAATTTTGATAGCGCATCGTAAATTGTGCATCATCAATTTTAAAATCTTTGTGAAGCTTTGCTACAAAATTAGTGTTGAATTCTTTGGCGTACGTTTTGGCCTGTTTTTTTAATAATGAATTGTAAACAGAATCCAATGATTGTAGCACTGCTTTTTCATCTTTTTCGAAAGCTAATTTTCGCAATCGGATATTGAATTTTGCTAAATCATCGGTGTTCATGTCGGTTGGTATCGTAGACAATTGTGTTTCAATATAACTGACGTTCTCTGAAATAGCTCTCTTTTTAAGCTCCAATAATCCTTGTCCAAAATTCCCTTGAATGGCCGGTTCAAACTTCATAAATGATTCAAAAAATAACTTGTCCGAAGGGTAGTCTACATAATTATAGTCTTTTACAGACCATTTTTGCATGATTTTTTGTTTGTAAAAGTCTAATGTTCCGTTGTTTTTTAAGGTAGAAAATTGTTTCCAGATTCCAGTTGATGGTTTTTCTTTTAAAACATCCATCGTTTCGATATTCAGATAAAAATCATCAGCAATAGCGTGTTGCAATAGAGGCTCTGCATATATAGAACCCGAAAAATGATGGTGTAAATCACCGCCTTTTGGCATTTGGGAAAAAAAGGCGGTTAGTTCAGCTTCATTGTTTCTAATTTTTTCAAAATAATTATTTGTTGGTTGCGAGTAACTTGTATTTAAAATAAGTAGGAAGAATAAAGTATGTAATAGTTTCATGTTTTTTTGATTGTTTCGATTGCGTTTTGTGGATTATTTTTTTATAAATGGTTTTCTATACTAATAACGCCACAGTAAAAATCTGACTTGTTTAAAACAAATAATAATTTTTTTTGCCAAATTTAAGCATTTCTGATTTCTGTTTTGCATATCGATTAAAAAGTTTTACATTTGTAACTTTTATGAAAAAGAGTTGTCCTAGTTATATCTAAAGGTACTCCGCCCTGATTTATAGTTTTTGAATCACGGGATTTCTCCCAAAAAAATTCATCAATTTTTTTTCGATATAATTTCTTCATCTGAAATTGTACTGGAATTTTATTATTATTTTATGAAAAAAATATTTAATCTTTTTGATTTCTCACAAAAAGTCAATTATAGAACAGAAATTTTAGCAGGAATAACGGTCGCTATGACCATGATTCCAGAGTCACTTTCTTTTGCCATATTAGCTGGATTCCCGCCACTAGTGGGTTTATACGGTGCTTTTATAATGGGATTGGTTACAGCAATATTGGGAGGTAGACCGGGATTGATTTCGGGTGGAGCTGGAGCAACCGTGATTGTTTTAATCGCTTTAATGAAATCAGATGGCTTAGAATTTGTTTTTGCGGCAGTTGCGTTGGCAGGAGTTTTGCAAATTTTAGTAGGTGTTTTTAAACTTGGAAAATTCATCCGTTTAGTACCACAACCCGTAATGTTTGGGTTTGTCAATGGATTAGCGGTTATTATTTTTATGTCTCAATTGGATCAATTCAAAACTGTTGTCAACGGACAACAAATATGGCTTACTGGAAGTCCAATGTACATTATGCTTGGTTTAGTTGCTTTAACAATAGGAATTGTAGTGTTAACACCTAAATTCACTAAAACTGTTCCGGCTTCGTTAGTTGCTATTATGGTAGTTTTTGCGTTGGTTTATTTCTTTGGAATTGAAACCAAAACAGTGCGTGATATTGCTTCCATAAGTGGTGGTTTTCCGCCATTTCACATTCCTAATATTCCAATAAACTTTGAAACGTTGCAAATTATATTTCCGTATGCTTTAATTATGGCTTCCGTTGGTTTAACAGAAGGTTTATTAACGTTAAATTTAGTAGATGAAATTACTGAAACAAGAGGAAATGGAAATCGAGAATGTATCGCACAAGGAAGTGCAAATATTTTGAATGGCTTTTTCTTTGGCATGGGCGGCTGTCCTATGATTGCGCAAACTTTAGTAAATCTTTCAGCAGGTTCCAGAGCGCGATTGTCTGGTATCATTGCTGCTTTGACTATTCTTGTGATTATTTTATTTGGGGCTCCAATAATCGAACTACTACCTATGGCGGCTTTGGTTGGTGTCATGATTATGGTAGCCATTGGAACTTTTGAATGGGCGAGTTTTAGAATTATCAATAAAATGCCAAAACATGATATTTTCGTTGGAATAGTAGTGGCATTAATTACAATTCTATTGCATAATTTGGCTTTGGCCGTTTTAATTGGAGTGATCATTGCTGCTTTGGTCTTTGCTTGGGAAAGTGCCAAAAGAATTCGAGCTAAGAAATATATTGATGAAAAAGGAGTGAAGCATTATGAAATATATGGTCCTTTATTTTTTGGATCTACAACTGCTTTTTCGGAAAAATTTGATATTAAAAATGACCCAAAGGAAGTTATTATTGATTTTAAAGAAAGTAAAATCACCGATATGAGTGCAATTGATGCCGTGAATAAAATTACGGGACGCTATGCAAAACTCAATAAAACTGTTCATTTGCGCCATTTAAGTGCAGATTGTAGAACGTTACTTAAAAATGCCGATAGTGAAATTGACGTTAATATTCTAGAAGACCCTACTTATAAAATTGTAGGTGATTAGTTTCTTGTGACTCTACTGTTCAATTTAAATTACTTCAATTAGATTAGGTGATCAAAAATAGTTGATGATTTTTCATTTTAATCCATTAATGAAATCCTATAAATAGACCAACAAAATAACGCATTGATGCTACAATTAACGCCGTCGTCAGCAGTAGAATTGCTTTTCCTATTTCAGAGGATAATGTTTTTATTGGGTGTTAATTGATTGGAAGTTGCATCAACAAATCGGTTTGCTTGTCATTTCCTAGCGTAAAAATGTGTTTGTCAAATGCAACAAATCCATTTTTAATATAAAATTGTAATGCTCTGAGATTTTCTTCCCATACACCAAGCCAAATAGAATCAACATTAGTATGTTTCGCAATCTTCTTAGCTTGGTCTAGCAACAATTGACCAATGTTTTTTCCATGAAAAGTTTGTAAAACATAAATCCGATGGATTTCTAACGTATTTCCGCTGATGGTTTCAGTTTGTGCAGCACCAAAGTTTATTTTTAAATAACCCACAGCTTTTGCATTTGAATATGCTACATAAAACTGAGAATTTTCATTGTTCAATTCAGCCGTTAATTGTTCTAAACTGAAACTGTCTTTTATATAATTGGCAAGGTTTTCAGGCGTATTTACAGCGGAAAAAGTTTCTTTGAAAGTTTGGATGCTTAATTTTTGTATTGCTTCTACATCTGATACTGTTGCTTTTCTAATTTCAATTGGGTTCATAAGTACAAAAGGTGGTTTGGTTTATTTGCAATTCAAAAATAATTAAATTAACGAACAAGTTTCATTATTTATTCCACTATTAGAGAAATCAATTTAAAGATTCATGATTTCTTGATTTCAATTAGTACTTTTGAAAGAATTAATATAAAAAAAACTCGAAAGAGTATTGTGTATGAAAATTGTAATATCACCTGCCAAGTCTTTGAATTTTGAAAAACCGTTGCCCACTCAATTGCACACCGAACCTTTATTTTTGAAAGAATCAAGACAGGTTCACAAGGTTTTAAAAGAAAAAAAACCAGCTGAGTTATCAGATTTAATGAGTATTTCAGATAAATTGGCCGATTTGAATTGGAAACGAAATCAGGAATGGAAAACTCCTTTTACAACTTCTAATGCCCGTCCGGCAGTATATACTTTTGATGGTGATGTGTATATTGGATTAGATGCCTATTCAATTTCAGAAAGTAAAATAGAAGTTTTACAGGATCGTTTGAGAATAGTATCTGGTTTATACGGGTTGTTGAAACCACTAGATTTGATTCAAGCCTACCGGTTGGAAATGGGAACCAAATTGGGCATTGGCAAAAGCAAAAACTTATATGAGTTTTGGAAACCAATCATTACTAAAGCGTTGAACAAAGAGCTTAAAGAAGACGAGTTGTTTGTCAATTTAGCGAGCAATGAATACTTTTCGGCAATTGATGTCAAGTCGCTGAAAGTTCCCATAATCACGCCAGAATTTAAAGATCACAAAAACGGAAAACTAAAAATAATTAGTTTTTTTGCTAAAAAGGCTAGGGGAATGATGGTGCGTTATATTATTGATACAAACGCCCAAACGATTGACGACTTAAAAGGATTTAATTACGATGGATATCAATTTGACGCTAATTTGTCCAAAGGAAATCATTTAGTTTTTACGCGATAGTAAAGACGTAAGTAATTGCGCCTTAACTAATGCATTGCATCCGCAGGATTAATTGTGTTTTTTCCTTTTTTGATTAAAAAGATAATTGGAATACAGCACAAAAACATAATTCCGAGATAAAGAAAAATATCCATATACGATAAAACAGCGCTTTGTTTCATCACGGAATAATCAATGACTTGATAGGCTTTATTCAGGGATTCGTTAGCAGTAAATCCTTTTGACATAAATCCTTTTTGAAGCGTTAAAACCCGTTGTTGCACCTCTAATCTGGTTGTGTCTAAATGGGAAACTAAATTCACTCTGTGTTCCTGATTGAAACGTGTGATAAAGGTTGTGATAGTGGCAATACCAAAGGAACCTCCTAATTGTCGCATCATCCCTGTAAATGCAGCTCCTTCGCCAATATCTTTTCCTTTTAGGGTAGATAAGGACAATGTAGTTATGGGTACAAAAAGAAGTCCTAATCCAATTCCTCTTAAAATCAATCCCCAGTACAGATGCTCAACGCCGGTACTGGGCGTCATATTATTATGCATCATATAAGTAAAGAAAAAGAAAATTAGAAACCCAAGACCTACCATATAACTTTGGGGAACACCTCTTTGAAGTAATTTTCCAACAATTGGCATCATGAAAGCTGTGGTTATTGAACCTGGAATAAGTAATAACCCAGCATCGGTAGCTGTCCATCCTAAAATTGTTTGTGTGTAAATTGGAATTATTAAAGTGGAGCCGTAGAGCCCAAATCCTAAAATAAAACACATTACTGTTCCAATTCTTAGATTTCCATCTTTTAAAACACCCAAGTTGACGACAGGGCGTTTGTAAGTTAATTCTCTCCAAATAAACAATACTAAACCAAAAACGGTAATAGTACTTAAGATTATAATTGTTTTATTATTGAACCAATCGTCTTGTTGCCCGTGCTCTAAGACATATTGCAAAGAACCAATAAAGGCCATTAATAGAAAAATCCCCAACCAATCAACTTGATTGGATTTTAACTTTTCGCCATATTTCGGGCTTTTTACAAAGGTTAATGCTAAAATAGTGGCGATAATTCCAAGTGGAATGTTGATATAAAAAATATAGGGCCAGGAATAATTATCAACCAGATAGCCTCCTAATGGTGGGCCTAAAGTAGGTCCAACAATAACACCCATACCGTATATCGCTTGAGCCATACCTCGTTTTGCCATAGGGTAACTCTCGGTTATAATCGTTTGTGCTGTCACTAATAAAGCGCCACCACCAAGTCCTTGTATAAATCTAAAAGTAACAAGTTCCCAGATATTATCGGCATTGCCGCATAAAAAAGAGGCTGTCGTAAAAATAATAATAGAAGTAACAAAGTAATTCCGTCGTCCAAATTGTTGTGAAAGCCAACTGGTCATTGGAATTACAATAACATTTGCAATAGCGTAAGCGGTAATTACCCATGCAACATCGTTTAGAGTAGCACCTAGACTTCCTCTCATGTTCGTCAGTGCTACATTGACAATTGTAGTGTCTACGATTTCGAGCAAAGTACAAAGTATTGTTGTAATCGTTATATGAACTCGCCTATAGCCATATTCTACTAAATCGTCATCTCCCGTTTGTACCATTTATACTAAATTGTAAACTATCATTTTCTTAAAAAGTGTTGTCGTTTTTGACATTTTAGAAGTCGCTAAAAACCAATTTATTTTAAATGTACATCGACATCCACATTCATTCCTGGGCGCAGTAATTTTATTTTTTCAGGATCATTTGTTGCGCTCAAACTTATTTTAACGGGTAATCTTTGGATTGTTTTTATAAAGTTTCCGGTTGCATTATCTGGCGGTAATAATGAGAATTGGGAGCCTGTTGCTGGTGAGGATGATGTTACAGAACCTTCAAAAACATAATTAGGATAAGCATCTACTTTGACAGTGACTTTTTGTCCAACAACCATTTTGTTCAGTTGGGTTTCTTTGAAATTAGCAATAACCCAAGCTTCCTTGTTATTGATAATATAAAATAACGATTGTCCAGGTTGCACTAATTGTCCCGGCTGAATATCAATTTTTGAAACCTGACCGTCTATAGCTGCTGTTATAACAGTATACGTTAAATTTAATTTTGCAGCATCAAGCAGTGCTTTTGCTCTTTTAATATTGGCAGCAGCCACTTCTGTTTGTTTGTCTGAAGCTTTCGATTTAGCTATAATCACTGATTTTTGAAAAGTAGTTGCTCTTTGTTGCTGTTGCAAAACGCGTACTTGGCTTTCTGCTTCTAATTTTGCGGCCAAAGCTTGCTCGTATTGTTGTTTTGTAATCGAATGGTTTTTGTATAAATTGCTATATCTGTTGTAATCACTGGTAATACGACCCAATCTAATTTTTGCTGATTCGATATTTCCACCTGCTGATTGCACATTCGCATCAGAAACTGAAATACTTGCTAAAGCACTTCCGATATCAGCTTTTGAAACTTCAAAATTACCTTCAGCACCTACCATTGCAGCGTTAGCTTCTTCAATTTTCAACAAGTAATCTCTTTTGTCGATAGTAAAAAGGGTGTCGCCTTTCTTTACATAATCATTGTCTTTGATGTACACTTTATCCACATATCCCGAAACTCTTGGGATAATTGGGTTCATATTTTTTTCAATTTGGGCATCATCCGTTTCCTCATGAGATTGTGAATGAATGTATTTATAAGTCCCGTAAGTCCCGCCTAAAACTACCAAAGCCACTAGGATAATAATAAATTTTGTATTTGTTTTTTTCTTTTCCATGGAGGGTTTGATTAGTTTTTTGAAATAGTAAAGGTTTGGGATAATTGGCCTGTTGCAGAGAGTAACTCATAATATTTTTGAAAAGTATTGGCTTTTGTCAAAGCATTATTAATCTTAGAACTCAGTTGTTCTACATCAGCTTCTAGTAAATCGTTGGTGTCCGAAAGTCCGTTGTCATATTTGTCTTTTATGATTCGGTAATTCTCAGCAGATTGTTCTAGCGCTTCACTGAAAACAACATTTTGCTTCAAGGATAAATCGTAATCTTCAATCGATTTTTGTACCTGAATTTTAATATAGTCCATTAGCATCGCTTCTGAGTTTTGAACTTCTACAAATTTGTTTTCTGCTAGTTTTACCGTTGTTCCGTTTTTAAGAATGGTACTCAAATCATAGGAAATGCCCACTCCAATATTCATTGCATTTTGAACCGTGATGACATTGCTTAAATCGAGTGCCGTGTAACCACCAATAATTGCAATAGTTGGATAGTAGAAACCTTTTGCTATTTTGATATTGGCCTCACTTGCTTTTCCTTGAAATCGTAGCGCTTCCAAATCTTTACGGTTTTCTATCGCTAAGTGATCATTTGTTGGGATAGTGGTTATTTCAAAATCAGCAAAATCACTTTCACGAATCTCCAACTTTGTTTCTGGATTCAATTTCAAAAGTGTAACCAAATAAAAGTTGATAATTTTTAAATTAGTATTGATTTCATCTAAATTCAATTGGATTTTAGAAACTTGTAATTGTGATTTTAACAAATCATTTCTTGGAATAATCCCATTTTTTTCAAGTTCTATGAAATCTTTTACGCGCTGTTGTGCGCTTTTTTGATTTTCTTTTAGCAGCTCTATTCTTTTTTGTGCTTTGTATAAACGGGTATAATAATCAATTACCCGCAAAGCAATTTCGTCCTTTGTTTGGGAAGTGGTTGCCATTTCGTCCTGATACAAATTTTCTTGAACAGCGATACTGTTGTGGATTTTGAAACCAGAGAATACAGGAACGCTGGCACTCAACTGCCCTATCATTAATTGATTGACCAAAGGAAGCTGTTGTGCGTTATTGTTTTGATTCAGTTTGAAGTCAACAGCCGCATTTGCTAATCTTTGATATTGTCCTGATAGTTTTAAATCGGGATATTGATTGTTTTTTTGGATTGCAGCTCGTACTTTTTAGTGGTGACTTTAGTATTGGCCAGCGTAACTTCATTGCTATTGGTCCAGGCCAAATTAATGGCTTCGTTCAATGGTAAACTTTTTTTTTCTTGCGCTGCTGCAGATGAAATTCCAATAAAGAAAATCCCAAAGAGCATGAATTGACTAACTTTCATATATCAGAAGTGCTTTTATAGTTTGTTGAATGTGCTTTGTCAAATTGGTTTTGATGTAATTGTTGTATAAATCCTCGGTTTTCAAGTTCAATAAATTTTCGAAGAAAGGTTTATTCATGTAAAAGTGAAAGAAAGTCCCTAGAATAGTGGGTGTGATAAGCGGAATAATAACATCTTTTCTGAAAACGCCTTTTTTCTGGCCTTCTTCAATGATAGTTTCAAGAGATTTTAAATTTCCTCTTTTTAATTCAGAGTAACCCTGAAGATTTTGATCTCTTTTTTTGGAGGCAAATTCAAAGTGTAAAATTCTATAAATACCTCGATTATTATTGATTCTATTGATGTATAGCTCAATCAGCTTATTGATTTTCTCAATAGGTTCTAAATCTTCCTGCAGTAAACTATCCAATTGATTTTTAAGATCCGAAGTTCTATAAACAATTAGCGATTCTAACAACCGTTCTTTGGAACCAAAGTAATAGGAAACCATGGCAATATTAATTTTTGCCAATTTTGCGATGTTTCGAATTGAAGTGCCATCAAATCCTTTTTCTGCAAAAAGTATTTCGGCAACTTCGAGGATTTGAATTTGTTTGTCGTTAAAATTACTTTTCAATGGAATCTAATTTTATACAAACAAAATTAAACAAGTGTTTAGTTTTTTATTTTAACATATAATTAACATTTTGAATATAGTAGCTACTTAATTTTTAAGTAATGAAAACAATAAGAATTAAGACTTTGAGACTCATCTCAAATTGTGAATATCTATTTTAGGAATCGTGTATTTCTTTTTGTTTAAAATCTATCTTTGACATCCTTAAAAAAAAAGAGATGAG
>JAGOJA010000153.1 GCA_017995345.1 Flavobacterium sp. | reverse complement strand
CCCTAAGACAAAATGAAAATTTAACTCAAAATGGAGCTTATAAATAATTATAGTAATTAACAAAGAGATATCAAATATCATGATATATCTTTAATGATTTCCTTTTAAGTATTTTAACAAAAGACAAACCCACTATAAGCCAAGAACTTAATAACTCTTGGCTTAATTAAAAAACCTATAAATCACTAAAACATATTATTATGAAAATTCAACATTTACAAGGACTTATTTCAGCTCCATTTACGCCATTTGACAGTAACGGGAAACTAGATGTCAGTTTAATCCCAGCTTACTACGCTTTTCTAAAACGAAACGGAATAACCGGTGCTTTTATTAATGGATCTACTGGAGAAGGAGTTTCTACAACTCTGGCAGAAAAGAAAGCAGTTGCACAAGCGTGGGCTGATTGCAGTAATCATGACGCCGATTTTAAGGTAATGGCATTTTTAGCAGGTACTTGCCTTGCGGATTGTATCGAATTAGCTAAACATGCTCATGAAATAGGTTTATACGCAGTTTCTTTGACAGGACCTTTTTATTTCAAACCAGCTAATGTAGATATGCTAGCCCAAGTTTGTATTGAAGTAGGAAAAGAAGTGCCTAACATGCCTTTCTATTACTACCATATTCCTGTATTGACTGGTGTAAACTTGCCTATGTTTGATTTAATTCAAGCCTTAGACGGAAAACTTCCTAATTTTGCTGGAGTAAAATATACTCACGAAGATTTCATGGATTTTCAAAGTTGTATGAGCTATGAAAATGGTAAATATGATATGCTTTGGGGTCGTGATGAAAACATGTTGTCAGCATTAGTATTAGGAGCCAAAGGAGCTGTAGGAAGTACTTTTAATTATGCTGCACCTTTGTATAATGATTTGATTGCTGCTTTTAATGCTAATGATTTGGTTAAAGCACGTGCTTTGCAACAAACATCAATCAACATGATTCGTTTATTGGGTAAATATGGCGGAATCTCAGTAGGAAAAGCATATATGAAAGTGGTTGGACACGATTTAGGTCAATTTAGATTACCTGTTAAAAACATGAGTGCCGAACAATTTGAATTATTCAAAAAAGATGTAGCAAGTTTGAATTTTGATGGTTTCAAATCAAAATAATCAATTCGCACGTTTTATTTTAAAATAATGACGATGAAATGAGCATGACTAAAATTAAGTTGTAGTTAAGCCAAACAAGTTCAACGACTCCAAAAATAAAATAAAGCTTGGAGTTAATTACATATGACCGATAAAAAACAATAAATATCAACATATGAATAAATCTATTTTTTCTTTAATTTTAATATCCCTGATTATGTCAACAACTGATGCATTTTCTCAAAAAACAGATGTTAACCATGTTGAATGGAAAACAGCGGCTCAATTACAAAATCCTGACGGCAGTCTTTCATTAGGTTTCGCAGGAGCAATTAATGGCGTAAGTAACGACGTTTTACTTGTAACTGGTGGTGCAAATTTCCCTGATAAAATGCCATGGGAAGGAGGGAAAAAAAGTTATTCTAAAACGATTCATCTATTAGAAAAATGTGGCGACAAATATTCTTGGATTAAAGTCGTAAAAACGGAACTGCCTGAGTCTATTGCCTATTGTGGAACTACAACCACTGATTTGGGTGTGGTATATGTAGGCGGGGAAAATGAAAATGGTCTATCCAACAAAAGCTACATACTAAAGTGGAATGCTGCCAAAAAAGAGGTGGAAATAAAATCGCTACCTAATTTCCCTTTTGCCATAGCCAATATTGCACTTACACAGATTGACAATGTAGTCTATGCTGTAGGTGGTGATGAGGCCACAAAATCATCTGATTATTTTGCCAGTCTTGATTTAAATGACACAAATTCAGAGTGGAAGGCACTCCCAAAATTACCTTTGGCTTTGGCCAATTCGGTTGTAATTGCACAGAAAGGGCAAAATGGAATTGGTATTTATGTTGTAGGCGGAAGAACAAAAACAGCTTCGGGAATAAGTGATTTACACCATACTACTTTTGTTTTTGATGTAAAAACACAGCAATGGAAAAATGCCGCAGCGATATCAGATGGAAAAAACACCACTAACTTTTCTGCAGGTGCTGGAGTAGCTGTTGGCAAACATTCAATCGTAATCGTTGGTGGGGATAATGGCGCTATTTTTCATCAAATAGAAACTTATTTATCCCAAATTGCCCAAGCCGAATCTCCAGAGCAAAAAACAGAACTCATCGCCAAAAAGAATAAACTGGTAACTAATCATCCGGGATTCTACAGCGGTATTTTACTGTACAACACACTTACCGACCAATGGAAAAAAATAGGCGAATTGCCTTTTCTTCCGCATGTTACAACTCCAGCGGTTCTATGGGATAAAAAAATTATCCTGTCAAACGGAGAAATAAAACCCGGAATTCGTACACCAAATATAATGGTAGGAACCGTAAAAAAATAAAATAGTTTTAGTGCGATGGTTTCTTTAAGTAGCTACTGTTCAAGAACTGGAAAATAAATCAGACAATACATGAAAAATTCAAAATATTACCCTTGGTTTGTCGTAGCCTTACTATGGTTTGTCGCCTTACTGAACTATATGGACAGGCAAATGCTTGCAACCATGCGTCCTTCAATGGAGACCGACATTCCAGAGCTAGTTTCAGGTGAAAATTTTGGTCGATTAATGGCTATATTTCTTTGGATTTACGCTTTAATGAGTCCTATATCAGGTATCATAGCCGATAAATTGAATCGAAAATGGTTAATAGTAGGAAGCCTTTTTGTATGGTCAGCAGTGACTTACGCAATGGGACTGGCAACGACCTACAATCAAGTATATTGGTTAAGAGCACTTATGGGAGTAAGTGAAGCATTATACATCCCCGCTGGTTTAGCGCTTATAACCGATTACCATCAGAAAAAAACAAGATCACTGGCCATAGGTATCCACATGACCGGATTATATATGGGTGCTGCCATAGGAGGATTTGGAGCAACTATTGCAGCTTCTTTTACTTGGCACACCACTTTTCACTATTTTGGATTGGCTGGAATTGTGTATGCTGTAGTTTTAGCTTTCCTTTTACACGAGAAAAAAGGTTCCGAACCAGCACTGAATGGCGCTACTGAATTAGTAAAAAAAGGGAAGGAATCCGTATTCAAAGGTTTGGGTATTTTATTTACCAACATGTCTTTTTGGATTATCTTATTTTATTTTGCCATACCCAGCTTACCGGGTTGGGCTACAAAAAACTGGCTACCTACCCTATTTGCCCAAAACTTAAACATTCCAATGGAACAAGCGGGACCATTAGCCACCATTTCTATCTCTTTCTCTGCATTTTTGGGGGTTATTCTTGGTGGAATATTATCAGATAAATGGGTTCAAATAAATATTAAAGGAAGGGTGTACACCAGCGCTATTGGACTAGGATTAACTATTCCAGCATTGTTACTACTTGGCTTTGGTAGTTCAATGTTTAATGTTGTTGGAGCGGCACTTTGTTTTGGTATTGGCTATGGAATGTTTGATGCTAATAACATGCCTATACTTTGCCAATTCGTATCCTCAAAATATAGAGCAACTGCTTACGGTGTTCTAAACATGACTGGAGTGGGCTGTGGTGCATTGGTAACCTCGTTACTAGGGAAATATTCTGATAGTGGAACATTAGGCGATGGGTTTGCCTTGATGGCAGGAATTGTCTTAGTGGCATTACTAGTGCAAATCAGTTTTTTACGCCCTAAAGTAAATGATTTTGTAGACGAATAACATTTTCGTTAAAATTAACTACCTATTTATAAGTCCTGAATTTGGATTTATTCTTTATTGATTTTTGTTTTAGTTAGAATTATTCATTGAGGCAAAACTATTTGTTTCGCCTCTTCGAATAATGTTTTTCTACTTTAAAAAACTTATGCCTCGACTATGAAACCATTTAAAATAAATCTTTTTTTATTTTTATGTTTAATTTTTATCTCTTTTGGAGACAAAATAGTTGCACAAAAAATCGCTACTAAAGTGGCTTGCATTGGGGATTCCATTACAGCGGGTTATCTACTATCTCACGCTACAAAAGAATCCTATCCGTTGCAACTACAAATCTTGCTGGGCGAAAAATATGAGGTAAAGAATTTTGGTTATAGTGGTGCTACTCTTCTAAAAAAAGGCCACAAACCGTATGATAGAACCAAAGAATGTGCTGATGCAATTGCTTTTAGACCTGATATTGCCATCATTCATTTGGGTTTAAATGATACAGATCCTAGAAGTTGGCCTAATTACAAAGACGATTTTGATGCCGATTACACTTGGTTAATAGACACTTTAAAAAAACAAAATCCGCAAGTTAAAATTTACATCTGTAGATTAACTCCTATATTCAATGAGCATCCTCGTTTTAAATCGGGAACCAGAGATTGGTTTTGGCAAATTCAATCTCACATGCCCAACATTGCAAAAGCAAATCAAGTGGGTTTGATTGATTTACATGAAAAATTATACCGTCGTCCTGATCTTTTCCCTGATGCTTTACACCCAACAAAAGAAGGAGCGACTATTATCGCGAAAACCGTTTATGAAAACATTACTCAAGATTTTGGCGGTTTAAAATTAGCTGCCGTTTTCACTGACAATATGGTTTTGCAACGCAATCAGCCTATTACAATCTACGGAACTGCTAACGGTGGTGATGTTGTTGAAGTATCTTTCAAAAGTCAAAAAAAGTCAGCTACAACTAATCAATACGGGAAATGGGAAGTAGTTTTTCCAGCTCAAACGCATGGCGGACACTATGAGGTGACGATTAAAAGC
>JAGOJA010000070.1 GCA_017995345.1 Flavobacterium sp. | reverse complement strand
ACCATCTCCATCGTTACCTCCTACATACAAACCTGCATATAGTTTGGCCAATACTTGTTTATACGATTCGGGATCCTGAAAAAAGGTTTCAGATAAAAACTCATCATCATCCTTAGGCGTCACGTTTAAATCGTCCGTACACGATGTAAGCGTCATACTTAATCCTAAAACGAATAGGAAAAAATAAGATATATATTTAAATGATATTTTCATTTTGTTTGTTTTTAAAATTTGATTTTCAGTCTGTTATTAGAAATTGGCATTTACTCCAAATAAGAAAGTTCTCGCTCTTGGGTAAACATTATTATCAATTCCGTTGAATCTCTCAGGATCTAAACCATCGTATTTCGTAAGAATTAAAACATTCTGAACACCAGCTGTAAATCTTAATGACGCTGCTTTGATAATTGATTTATCGAAAGTATACCCCAGAGTAACGTTGTCAAGTTTGATGAACGAAGCATCTTTTACAAAATAGTCAGACAAATAACGTTGTGTTCCATTGTCTTCAAAAGTAAATCCTGTATTAAAGTAATCTGAACTTACGTTAGATAAATCCGTTTGTCTTCTTAATCCAGCATCAGAATAACCTAAATTCGAACTTACGTTATCAAAAATTTTATTTCCTACACTTGCTCTCCAGTTCATTGTAAAATCAAAATTTTTATAATTTAATGTAGAAAACAAACCAAAAGTATAATCCGGAGCCGTTTTACCAGCTCTGTAACGATCTCCCGCATCAATTTTTCCATCTACATTTCTGTCAACATAAGCTCCTGCTATAGGTCTTTTGTCAGCATCATATAATTGTTCGTAAACAAAGAATGAATTTGGCGCATAGTCTACTGAGTTAATCAGGATTTTATTTCCATTTCCACCTGCGATATTATCTCCAGCCAAATAACCCTGAAAACCTGGAACTGTAATTCCTAACTCAGAAATTTTTTGATCAATGTAAGTCGTATTAAAAGCTACATTCCAAGTCAAATTATCGTTTTTAACAATATCAGATGCAATACTAAATTCAACCCCTTTTGTTTGTACACTTCCGATATTAAAGAAACCTTGATTTCTTAGATTAGCACCATCAGGAACCGCAATATCAGCTAATAAATCTGTTGATTTTTTATCAAAATAGTTGATAGATCCCGTAATTCTGTCATCGAAAAATCCGTAATCGATACCTAAGTTCATCTCTGCCAATTCTTCCCATTTGATATTTTCATTGTATCCTTCAGGTCTAGCTGTAGAATAAATAGTATTACCAAAAATATACTGAGAATTAATGGTTCCTAAAGTTACTCTTCGTAAATAATCGTATTGAGCAGAAATATCCTGCTGACCAGTTGTACCGTAACCAACTCTTAATTTTAAAGTCGAAACAGTAGCATTATCTTTTAAGAATTCTTCTTCAGACACATTCCATGCAAACGCACCTCCTGCAAAATTACCCCATCTGTTATCTTCAGAGAAACGAGAAGTTCCGTCTCTTCTGTAATTTAAGGTCACTAAATACCTGCTATCGTACCCTAAATTCAAACGTCCAAAATACGATTGTAAGTTAATCACAGGATCTGTAGCAACATCTTCTTTAGGAGTTGGCTGTCTAAGCTCGCCAGACTCATATTTTTCTTTTTGAAATAACTGATAGTTATATCCTGCCGTAGCATCAATTTTAAATTTCCCTAAATCTTTAGTATAATTAAAATACGAGTTTAAATTTTTGTTTTGAAGTGCATCCGTATAATGAGAATAGTTTCCTAAATTCACCCAACTTCCAGAACTGAACGCATTGGGCTGATATCCTAAAGCACTTTGTGTGCTTACTTCGGTAAATCCGCTGCTATCAAATCTATCAATTCCAGCCTCTGTAACTATTCTTAAATCTTCAAAGAAATGAAATTTATAATCCAATCGAATATTTCCCCATTTTCTGGTAGAAGTAGCTCTTCTTTCATCTTGATTTAATCGAGCCACCGGGTTTCTTGCTGGTAATAATGGTAAATTACCGTTAGCCTCTAACCATTCGAAATAGCCTCCATAACGAGAATTTGCGCTATAAACCGATTGCGTAGGATCAAATCCAATGGCACTCCCTATAATAGCGCCTTCATCTTGAAATCTGTTTTTACCAAAGGATAGGTTTCCGTTGATGTCAATTTTCAAATGATTATCAAATAAAACAGGATTTAACGATACTGATGTCGTAGTTCTTTCAAAAGAAGTATTTTTTAAGATCCCAGGATTATTCACATTCCCAACAGATAATCGTATAGGCAATTTATCAAACAAAGCGCCACTAACTGAAATATTGTTGTTTGTTGTTAACGCAGTTTGAAAAATTTCATCCTGCCAGTTTGTATTGGCAGTACCCAATAGTGCTTTTTGTGCGTTAGTTCCTTTTTCATTTACCAATGCACGAAATTGGTCTGTACTTAATACATCAACCGTATTAGCGACAGTATTTACACCAACTTGAGAACTAAAGTTAACTTTCACTCCGCCTTTTGTTCCTTTTTTAGTTGTAATAACAATAACTCCATTTGCCGCTCTAGATCCGTAGATTGCAGCTGCCGAAGCATCTTTTAAAACGGTAAAAGACTCAATGTCATTAGGGTCAATTGTAGATAAAATACTGGTAGCACCACTCGGAGTTGAATTGCTTAAAGGAAGTCCATCTAAAACGATTAACGGCTCATTAGAAGCATTCAACGAAGATCCTCCACGAATTCTAATATCCGCTTTGGCTCCCGGCGCACCTCCACCTGTAACATTAACACCCGAAATACGGCCGCTAATCAAACTTTCAGGAGTTACATTAATTCCTTTATTAAACTCTTTTGCTGAAATTTGAGAAACTGATCCCGTAGCATCTTTCTTCTTAACGGTACCGTATCCCACCTGAATCACCACTTCTTTTAATTGATTTGAATCTTCTTCTAAAGATACGTTTAGCGATTTTTGAGAATCATAGTTCACAATAGAATTTGCGTATCCAACATAAGAAAATAAAAGTTTATCGCCTTTCTTAACATTAGATAACTGATATTTACCGTCAAAATCTGTTGAGACATTATTATTGGTGCCTTGTACATTTACATTTACTCCCGGAATTGGCTGTCCTGATACTTTATCAAAAACAGTTCCGCCTACAGTATTCTGAGCCAGAACACTAAAAGGGAGTAATAGTATTAAAATCAACAACTTTTTATAAATTGCTTTCATACTTTTTGTTTAAATTAATTTAATTTTCTCTTGAATTTTTATGCTTAACTAGTACTTCGAATGTTAAATCTATGTAAATTTTATCGCACTCGACAAATCAAAAATTTTATTAAGTTACGAAAACGTAATAGTGTTGAAAACTTTCTGATTTATACAAAACTTTATCAGTTTAATTACCATTTATAAAATATAAATTTATCTCTATTAAGAAATAAATTATTACGACATCATCATGAAAAGGAAAATAACGCTTAAACAAATCGCAAAAGAATTAGACGTATCAATCTCTACTGTTTCAAAGTCGTTGAGAAACAGTCCTGAGATAGGCGAAGAAACCAGACTAAAAGTGCAGGCCTTTGCTAAATTTTATAATTACAAACCCAACAATATAGCCCTTAGCCTAAAAAATAGAAAAACAAAAACTATTGGAATCATCATTCCTGAAATTGTTCACCATTTCTTCTCCACGGTCATTAACGGAATAGAGCAAGTAGCCAATGAAAACGGCTATAGTGTAATCATTTGCCTATCGGACGATTCCTTTGACAAAGAGGTCTTAAACATGGAGATGCTTGCTAATGGCAGTATTGACGGCTTCATTATGTCACTTTCAAAAGAAACCCAATTCAGAGGTGACTTTCATCACATTACAGAAGTCATCAATCAAGGAATGCCTGTTGTGATGTTTGACAGAGTTACCAATGATATCCTTTGCGACAAGGTAATCATAGATGATCAATCCGCAGCTTATGAAGCGGTTCAAAGTTTGATTGACAAAGGAAGAAAAAAAATTGCCCTGGTAACTACCGTTGATTATGTTAGCGTAGGAAAATTAAGGACTGACGGTTATATTAAAGCACTTCTAGATAACGGAATCTCTTTTGATGAGAACCTAATTATCAAAATTGAAGATATTGACACCTGCGAGATCACTATTGGAAAACTGCTGGAAGACAAAGCCATTGATGCCGTTTTTGCTGTAAATGAGCTTTTTGCAGTAACCATAATTAAAACCGCAAACAAAATAGGATTAAACGTCCCTAAAGATTTAGCTGTTATTGCTTTTACTGATGGCATGATTTCCAAATATTCTACCCCTACTATCACAACTGTAAGCCAGAATGGCATAAAAATGGGAAACAAATCGGCTAAAATGTTAATAGAAAGACTCGAATCCGAGGAAAATGAAGAAGATGAAAACTACAAAACCGAAATAATTGAAACTCATTTGATCGAAAGAGAATCAACAAATTAGATTTTTAGACTTCTTAGACCATCTGATTTTTAGATAAAACGGCGCATTTCTATAAACATTTGTTCTAATCCAAGTCTAATTCCGAAGTTTCGGGACTAAAAAATCAAAGTAGTCTATTCTGTATTTTATTCATTACTACAACCTTGTAGTTGAAATTCTTTGCTTTTATTTGTTTCTAAAATATAAAAATCTGAAATATATTTTTATATTTACCCCATCAAAGCTTTAACTTTTACTTCGAAAACAAGGTAAGTTTTGATAAGCATAGCGCTTATCGTATTCATTTTTAAATTACGATAATGGAAAAGCGTAGATTAAGTTTCTGGGAAATTTGGAACATGAGTTTCGGTTTCTTAGGAATACAGATGGGTTTTGCCCTTCAAAATGCTAATGCCAGTAGAATTCTTCAAATTTTTGGTGCTGATGTCCACGAACTTTCTTGGTTTTGGATCATTGCCCCTTTGATGGGTCTTATTGTTCAACCTATAATTGGACATTATAGCGACAAAACCTGGGGTAAATTTGGAAGAAGAAAACCTTTCTTTTTAGTAGGTGCTTTATTAGCCTCAATTGGTTTAATATTGATGCCGCAAGCCGAAATTTTTATTGCGTTTCTTCCCGCCTTATGGGTTGGTACAGGAATGCTGATGATCATGGATGCGTCATTCAATATTGCTATGGAACCTTTCAGAGCATTAGTAGGCGATAATTTAAGAACCGACCAGAGAACACTGGGATTTAGTGTCCAAACGGCCTTAATTGGCTTTGGTGCCGTTATTGGTTCTTGGTTGCCTTACGTTTTGACGAATTGGTTTGGTGTTTCCAATAAAAATGAAGACGGAAGCGTTCCCTTGCACTTAATTTTATCATTTGTCATTGGAGCAATTATTCTTGTCGCCTCAATTCTGGTTTCCATTTTTGCAACCAAAGAATATTCCCCGGAAGAATTAGCCCAATTTGAAGATGAAATGGTACATCAGCAGACTAAAGCTGCGGATACCAATCCCAAAAAATCCAGTTTATTAGACATTTTTGACGATTTTAGAAAAATGCCTACTACAATGAGACAATTGAGTTGGGTACAATTTTTCTCTTGGTTTGGTCTTTTTGGAATGTGGGTTTTTACTACCCCTGCCATTGCCCATCATATCTACGGCTTACCTATTACGGATAGTAAAAGTGAAGCGTATCAAAATGCTGGAGACTGGGTTGGTGTACTCTTTGGCATTTACAATTTGGTTTCTGCGTTCTATGCCTTTGCTTTACCCTATATCGCAAAAAAATTCGGAAGGAAATTGACGCATTCTATCTCATTAATCATTGGTGGTTTTGGATTAATTTCCATCTATTTTGTACCCAACGAAGACTGGCTAGTCCTGTCCATGATAGGCGTTGGTATTGCTTGGGCAAGTATTTTATCCATGCCTTACGCCATATTAGCCGGATCAATCTCTCCAATGAAAATGGGGGTTTACATGGGGATCTTTAACTTCTTTATCGTTATCCCACAAATTATCAATGCCTTAATTGGCGGACCATTAGTAAAATATTTATACAATGACAATGCCATATTTGCATTAGTCACTAGTGGAGTCAGCTTCTTGATTGCTGCTGTTTTAGTAGTTAAAGTACAAGATGTTGATGACGTAATAAAACAATAATCAATGAATACAAAAGCATTTATATTCGATCTGGACGGAGTGATTGTTGACACGGCTAAATACCATTATTTAGCGTGGCAAAAAATCGCAAATGAATTAAATATTGAATTTACATTGGAGCATAATGAATTATTAAAAGGAGTGAGCCGCGTGCGCTCTTTGGATATTATATTAGAATTAGGAAAAATAGAAGCTTCACAAGAAGATAAAAATAGATGGTTATTTCAAAAAAATGAAGACTATTTATCCTATTTAGTTGACATGAACGAAAGTGAAATTCTTCCGGGAGTTTTTACCATTTTAAAATTCTTGAAAGAAAACAATCAGCCCATAGCTTTAGGTTCTGCCAGCAAAAATGCCAGACCCATTCTGGAGAAAACTGGATTACTATCCTATTTTGACGCTATTGTTGATGGAAATGATGTCACCAATGCTAAACCAGATCCTGAAGTTTTCTTGATTGCGGCTAAATTATTAGAAACAAAACCAGAAGATGCTATTGTTTTTGAAGATTCAGTTGCAGGAATTCAAGCTGCCAATATTGGGAACATGACCAGCATAGGAATTGGTGAAGCAGCGATTTTGCATGAAGCAAAATACATCTTTAGAGATTTTACGGAAATAGACACCCGCTTCATAGCAGATTTAATTAAAGAATAAAAAACAAAATTCAAAAACTTAAAAAGACAAGATTGTATCCAAATCACAATAATCCTGAATTTTTAAATCATTGCATTTTTAAATTAGAAAGAATGAATCAAGATTATATAAAACCAGATAATTGGTCCATCATTGAAGAAGGATTTGATGTAGAGCGCGTAAAATCATCGGAGAGTTTGTTCAGCATTGGCAACGGTGCCATGGGACAACGTGCTAATTTTGAAGAAAACTATACTGGAAAAACATTCCAGGGAAGTTATATTGCAGGAATTTATTATCCGGACAAAACCAAAGTGGGCTGGTGGAAAAACGGGTATCCAGAATATTTTGCCAAAGTTTTAAACGCTCCAAACTGGATTGGAATCGACATAGAAATCAACGGAGAAAAATTGGATTTGAATACCTGTTCCGAAGTCAAAAATTTTCGTCGGGAACTGAATATGAAAGAAGGTTGGTACAATCGTTCTTTTGAAGCGACTTTGAAAAATGGAACCGAAATTTCCGTAACTGTTCGTCGTTTTCTTTCTATTGTTTTGGATGAAGTTGGTGTTATTAATTACGAAATTACACCTTTGAACAAAGATTCAAAAATAGTGTATAAACCCTACATTGATGCTGGTGTGACCAATGAGGATACCAACTGGGAAGAAAAATTCTGGGAACCACTTGATGTTAAAAAATCAGGAAATGAAGCTTTTGTAACGGCTCAAACGTTCAAAACGCATTTTAAAGTGACTACTTTTATGCAAAACAGCATTTTGACTAATGGTAAAAAAACAGCTATTTCTCCTTCCAATATTGATGCAACTTCCGATAAAATTCAATTTAGTTACGATGTAATTGTGGCTCAAGGCCAAAAATCATCCATCCAAAAAATTGGCGGGTACACGGTTTCTTTAAACCATGAAAACACCGTAGCTGCTGCGGAGAAAGTAATCCGATCTGCATTAGCAAAAGGATACGACCAAATGCTACAAGACCAAATTGATGCTTGGGCAAAAATCTGGGAAATGTCAGACATTACAATTGATGGTGATGTAAAAGCACAACAAGGAATTCGTTTCAATATTTTTCAGTTAAACCAAACCTATTTAGGAAAAGATTCCCGTTTGAATATTGGTCCAAAAGGTTTCACCGGCGAAAAATACGGAGGTTCTACCTATTGGGATACTGAAGCGTATTGCATTCCGTTTTACATGGCGACCAAAGATCAGGAAGTAGCTAGAAACTTGCTGACGTATCGTTACAATCAATTGGACAAAGCCATTGAAAATGCTGCTAAATTAGGATTTACTAACGGAGCTGCTTTGTATCCGATGGTAACGATGAACGGTGAAGAATGTCATAACGAATGGGAAATTACTTTTGAAGAAATTCATAGAAATGGAGCCATAGCATTTGCGATTTTCAACTATTATAGATTTACAGGAGATTACAGTTATATTCCTGAAAAAGGATTGGAAGTCTTGATTGGAATTGCCCGTTTTTGGCATCAAAGAGCCAACTTTTCGAAAGACAAAAACCAATACGTAATTCTTGGTGTAACGGGTCCAAACGAATACGAAAACAACGTAAACAATAATTTCTACACCAATTATATTGCAAAATGGTGTCTGGAATATACCCACGACCAAATTCAAAAAGTATCATTAAAATATCCATCGGATCACAAAAGAATTACCGAAAAAGTAAAAATATCGGATGCTGAATTACAATCTTGGAAAAAAGTTTCGGATAATATGTACTTCCCTTTTTCGGAAGAATATGATGTGTATTTGCAACAAGACGGTTTCTTGGACAAAGATTTAGTTCGAGTACCTGATTTAGACAAAAGCCAAAGACCAATCAATCAAAAATGGTCTTGGGATCGAATTTTGCGTTCACCTTATATCAAACAAGCCGATGTTTTACAGTGTTTCTATTTCTTTGAAGATCATTTTTCGAAAGAGGAACTGAAAAATAATTTTGAATTTTACGAATCTTTTACAGTTCATGAAAGTTCCCTTTCGCCTTGCGTACACTCTATTCAAGCCGCTTTATTAGACAAAATGGATATGGCGTACACGTTCTATTTGAGAACTTCTCGTCTGGACTTGGACGATTACAACAAAGAAGTGGAAGAAGGTTGTCATATTACCTCTATGGCGGGAACCTGGATGAGCATCGTGGAAGGTTTTGGCGGAATGAGAATTAAAGATGACAAACTTCATTTTTCTCCAAAAATTCCAAAAGAATGGAACGGGTATTCGTTTAAAATTAATTTCAGAAATCAGATTTTGAAAGTAGCTATTAATCATGAGGAAACCACTTTTTCTGTAGATGGAGATTCGGATTTAGCCATTGTTGTAAATGGACAAACTGTAATCGCTACAAAACTTAAAACAGCTTAAAATAATTACAACTAAAAGCTATTGTCACTAACTTTTCTAATTTAAAAAAAATGAAAAATTTAATTCTTACCGCTTGTATCTGGTTTACTTTAGGCAATATAGCTATAGCCCAGCAGTTAAAATCGCCTGAAGGAAAATTTGCAATGGAGTTTTCACTTCTAAAAGATGGTACACCAAGCTACACCCTTACATACAAAAACAAAGAGGTGGTAAAGTCAAGCAAATTAGGACTTGAACTAAAAAACGATGAAAAATCATTATTAAATGACTTCACTGTAATTGATACCAAAACAACCACTTTTGATGAAATCTGGAAACCGGTTTGGGGTGAAGTGGCAAAAATCCGTAATCATTATAACGAACTTGCGGTAACCTTAAACCAGAAAGAAACCGACAGACAATTGGTGATTCGTTTCCGTTTGTTTGATGATGGTCTTGGATTCCGTTATGAATTCCCTTCACAAAAAAACCTTACATATTTTGTAATCAAAGAAGAAAGAACGCAATTTGCCATGACGGGTGACCACACTGCTTTTTGGATTCCGGGCGATTATGACACACAGGAATACGATTATACCAAATCGAAGTTATCTGAAATCAGAGGATTATCTGAAGCCGCCTATACGGCTAACGTTTCGCAAAAGAATTTTTCTCCAACCGGAGTTCAGACTTCATTGATGCTGAAAACGGCTGACGGATTGTATATTAACCTGCATGAAGCGGCATTAATCAATTATTCTTGCATGCATTTGAATCTGGATGATAAAAACATGGTGTTTGAATCATGGCTTACACCAGATGCTAAAGGCGATAAAGGACACATTCAAGCACCGAGCGTTTCACCTTGGAGAACGATAATTGTTAGCGATGACGCTAAAGACATTCTTGCTTCAAAAATGACATTGAATTTAAATGATCCTTGTAAAATCGAGGACACTTCTTGGATCAAACCCGTGAAGTATATTGGTGTTTGGTGGGAAATGATTACTGGTAAAAGTTCATGGGCTTATACGGATGAGTACCCTTCGGTACAACTTGGCGTTACTGATTTTGCAAAAGCAAAACCCAATGGCAAACACGGTGCTAATAATGCCAATGTAAAAAAACATATTGATTTTGCAGCACAAAATGGTTTTGATGCCGTATTGGTTGAAGGTTGGAACGAAGGTTGGGAAGATTGGTTTGGACATTCCAAAGACTACGTTTTTGATTTTGTAACTCCTTACCCCGATTTTGATGTCAAAGGAATTCATGCTTATGCAAAATCAAAAGGGGTTAAAATGATTATGCACCATGAAACTTCAGGATCTGTTCGTAATTATGAACGTCATATCGACAAAGCATATCAGTTTATGAAAGACAATGGATATGATGCCGTAAAAAGCGGTTATGTAGGAGATATTTTGCCTCGTGGCGAAAATCATTATAGCCAATGGATTGTAAATCATTATCAATATGCGCTTGAAAAAGCAGCCGATTATAAAATTATGGTAAATGCACATGAGTCAGTTCGTCCTACAGGAATTTCCAGAACGTACCCAAATTTAATAAGTAATGAAGCTGCAAGAGGTACCGAATACCAGTCTTTTGGAGGTTCAAAACCAAATCACGTAACGATTTTGCCTTTTACCCGTTTAGTTGGCGGCCCTATGGATTATACACCAGGTATTTTTGAAATGGATTTAAGCAAATTGAATCCTGACAATAAATCCCATGTAAACAGTACAATTGCGAATCAACTGGCTTTGTATGTAACCATGTACAGCCCATTACAAATGGCGGCAGATCTTCCTGAAAATTACACTAAATTTGCTGATGCTTTTCAGTTCATTAAAGATGTAGCGATAGATTGGGATCAAAGCAACTATCTGGAAGCAGAACCTGGTGATTACGTAACTGTAGCCCGTAAAGCAAAAGGAAACAATACCTGGTTTGTGGGTAATGTAAATGGAAACAATAGTCGTACATCAAACATCAATTTTGATTTCCTTGAGAAAGGCAAAAAATATACAGCGACTATTTATGCTGATGCTAAAGATGCGCATTACAAAACAAATCCTCAGGCTTATACTATTCGCAAAGTTGCAGTAACAAGCAAATCAAAATTATCGCAACTTTCTGCTCCAGGAGGAGGTTACGCAATTAGTATAATTGAAAATAAATAATGATTTAAGAGAAGTAATGATGCCTCAATTATTACTTCTCTTTTTTAAACAAAAGCTCCCTCCCTTTTGAATGCTATTAATTCAACTAAATAACTATGGGTTCACCAAAAATACATTTCAACATAAATAACCTTTCATTCAATAAAATAATAGTACTTGTTTTATTGCTGTCGGCTTCAATAAATGCCCAACAAATTCAGCGAACCGAACCTCCTTTTTGGTACGCAGGAATGCACAATCCGGAGCTTCAGATTATGTTTTACGGAAAAAACATTGCCCAAAATGAAATTTCTGTTTCAAATGGAATTGTTATAAATAATATTCAAAGAACTGAAAATCCAAACTACGTTTTTGTAACCATCGACACCAAAAACATTCCTGCATCAGAGTTGGTTTTCTCCTTTTCTAAAAACAAAAAAGTCGCTTTCACAAAAAAATATTCTTTAAAACAAAGAAGAGAAAATTCCGCCCAACGCAAAAGTTTCGATTCTTCAGACATGATGTATCTGCTTATGCCGGATCGTTTTGCAAACGGAAACCCAAACAACGACAGCGATAAATTAGTTACCGAAAAAGCAGATAAACCATTACCAAACGGACGTCACGGCGGCGATATCGATGGAATTATCAAAAATCTCGATTATCTGGAAAAACTGGGAGTTACCGCACTTTGGACCACACCACTTTGCGAAGACAACGACGCTGTAAATTCCTATCATGGCTACGCACAATCGGATGTGTACAAAATCGATCCTCGTTACGGAACCAATGAAGATTATGTGCGCCTTTCGGCAGAATTGAAAAAGCGAAATATGAAATTGGTCAAAGATTATGTCACCAATCACTGGGGTGCTGAACATTGGATGTACAAAGATCTGCCAACCTATGACTGGGTGCACCAATTTCCTGGATATTCGCAATCGAATTACAGAATGACCGCTCAATTTGACACCAATGCTTCCGCAATTGATGCCAAAAACTGTATGGATGGATGGTTCGTTCCATCAATGCCTGACTTGAATCAATCCAATCCTTTGGTTCTAAATTATTTGACTCAAAATGCCATTTGGTGGATTGAATACGCCGATTTAGACGGATTCAGAGTCGATACGTACTCTTATAATGACAAAGTTGGAATTGCAAAATGGACTAAAGCAATTACCGATGAATACCCTAATTTCAACATCGTTGGAGAGGTTTGGATGCACGATCAAGCGCAAATGTCCTATTGGCAAAAAGACAGCCCGATAAGTGCCATTCAAAGCTATAATTCGTATTTGCCAAGCGTAATGGATTTCACCTTGCACGATGCTTTCGGTAATGTTTTCAACGAAGACAATGCTTCTTGGAACGACGGAATGATTAAAGTATATGACAATTTCACGAACGATTTTTTATATGCAAATACGGATAATCTGTTGACTTTTGTCGAAAATCACGACACCGGAAGATTTAATCATATTTATAAAAATGATTTCAAAAAATACCAAATGGCGATGACTTTGATTGCTACAGTTCGTGGAATTCCGCAGACGTATTATGGTTCCGAAATTGGGATGGCCGGCGACAAAGGCAAAGGAGATGCAGACATCCGTCAAGATTTCCCAGGAGGTTGGGCTGGCGATACAAACAACGCTTTTTCAAAATCAGAAAGAACCGAAGAACAAAACAAATTCTTTGATTTCACATCGAAATTATTCCAATGGAGAAAAGGGAAATCGGTGATCCATTCAGGAAAAATGACACATTACATTCCTGAGAACAACGTCTATGTTTATTTTAGATATAACGACAAGGAAACCGTTATGGTGGTCATCAACAATGCTGCGGAAACAAAAACGTTCAAGACAAATCGTTTCCAGGAAAACATCAAAAATTTCAAATCTGGAAAAGATGTTTTGACAGGAAAAGCGGTCGATTTGAAAAACGAGATTTCATTGGATGGAAAATCGGTTCTGATTTTAGAATTAAATTAAACGAAATTTAATTTTCATCAAAACGCCTTTAGAAATGAAGGCGTTTTTTTTATGTTTACCTTTACCAAAAATCAGACAAGAATGCTCAAAATTGGACATCGCGGTGCCAAAGGTTATGAACCCGAAAACACATTAATTTCTTTTCAAAAAGCATTAGACATGCAAGTGGACGGAATAGAACTCGACGTGCATTTGAGTGCCGATGGGGAAATAATCGTTATTCACGACGAAACCATTGACAGAACAACCAATGGAAAAGGTTTTGTAAATGCGTTATCTTTGCGAGAACTGAAGGTTTTCCGAATAAATGGAGAACATACAATCCCAACGCTGAAGGAGGTTTTTGATTTGGCAAACCAAGATTGTTTGATCAATATTGAACTTAAAAGTTATGATGCAACAGAGAAAGTAATTTTGCTGATTGAAAAATATGTCACTAAAAAAGGATGGAAATACGACCAGTTTTTAGTTTCCAGTTTTGACTGGAATGCATTGCAACAAGTGACTTTTTTGAATGATAAAATCCCAATTGGTGTTTTAACGGAAACCAATTTAGACTTGGCTTTGGCTTTCGCCAAATTCATTCAGGCAAAATCCATTCACCCGCATTTTCATTTATTGACAAAAGAGAATACGGCTCAAATACAACAAAAAGGATTGCAGGTTTTTCCTTGGACCATAAATGAAGTAGAAGATATTCAAAAAATAAAAACATTCAACGTAAACGGAATCATCACTGATTTCCCAAATAGAATATGAATCAAAATTTCAACATTATAATAGTAGGCGGTGGCGCAGCAGGTTTTTTTACAGCAATTAATATTGTGGAAAAAAACCCAAAACTGAAAGTCGCCATTTTAGAACGCGGCACAGAAGTGCTGAATAAAGTTCGGATTTCCGGTGGTGGAAGATGCAATGTAACGCATGCTTGTTTTGAACCAAACGAATTGGTAAAGTTTTATCCGCGTGGCGAAAAAGAATTGCGTGGCCCTTTTCATCAGTTTTGTTCTGGCGACACCATTGAATGGTTTGAAAAACATGGCGTAGAACTAAAAATTGAAGCTGACGGGCGCATATTTCCCGTTTCGAATTCCTCACAAACGATTATTGATTGTTTCCTAAAAGCGACACAAAAACTGGGAATCACAGTACTTACGGGACAAAGTGTGCAATCTATTTTCAAAAAAGATTCTTTATGGAAAGTAGAAACTCAAACTGAAAATTATCTTGCCGAAAAACTGATTCTAGCCACAGGAAGTAATCCTAAAGTATGGGAAATGCTCCAGAATTTTGGACACGCTATTGTCAGCCCGGTTCCTTCCCTATTCACTTTTAATATCAAAGATTCCAGAATAAAAGAATTACCCGGAGTTGCAGCTCATGTAACCGTAAAAGTAAAAGACACCAAACTCAGCTCGACTGGACCTTTGTTAATTACACATTGGGGAATGAGCGGACCTGCGATTTTGAAACTCTCCGCTTGGGGAGCCCGAATCTTACATGATAAAAATTATCAGTTTACTATTTTCGTCAATTGGTTGAATGATGCAGAAAAAGCGGATGTCGAGAATATGCTAAAAGAATTAAAACAAGAACACGCAAAGAAATCAGTTTCAAAGAAATCAGCTTTTGAATTAACCAATAGATTATGGGAAAGTTTAGTACTCGCTTCCGGAATTGAATCAGAAACAAAATGGGCCGATTTATCTAAAATTCAATTGCAAAATCTAGTGAATCAATTGACAAATGGGACTTTCCAAATTAATGGAAAAAGCACGTTTAAAGAAGAGTTTGTAACGGCAGGCGGCATCGATTTAAAGGAAATAAACTTCAAAACCATGGAAAGCAAATTGCATGAAAACCTTTATTTTGCTGGTGAAATTGTCAATATTGATGCAATTACGGGTGGATTTAATTTCCAGAATGCGTGGACCAGTGGGTATATTGTGGCGAGTGCACTATCATAAATAACCCGATCAATTACTATAATTTTAGCAAATAAAAATTCGATCGATCGGATACAAAAACAATAGTTTCTGCGGAGTAAATTTATACGTCAAAAAACTAGATTATATTCCTC
>JAGOJA010000069.1 GCA_017995345.1 Flavobacterium sp. | reverse complement strand
CTTTATGCTGAATTTATTTCAGTACCTAAGATAGATAACACAAGAATACTTTCACAGTATTTCTCAAAAACTTTTCCTGACAACATTTTAATATCTTTTTAGAGCGAATTATTGGTGCTTTTTTAGCTGATAATCTTCCTGCTGTACGCTATATCTATTGCGCCGAACGCCGGCACAATAGGATGCCGCTTCCATCAGGACTAAACAGCCAGTATAGCGAACATTTGTAATTAGTAATCAAAGCGTAAATCCTGATACAAATCGAGATTTACAAGAAATAAAAAGGTATGTCAAATATTGAAAAGGCCATAAAAGAAAGAATTCTTATTTTAGATGGCGCAATGGGAACCATGTTGCAACGTTACAATTTCTCCGAAGAAGATTTTCGTGGAGAGCGTTTCAAGGATTTTCCGCATTCCCTAAAAGGGAATAATGATTTATTGTCACTTACACAACCACAGGCAATCAAAGCGGTTCATGCCAAATATTTTGAAGCAGGAGCTGATATAATAGAAACCAATACTTTCTCGAGTACTACAATAGGTATGGCTGATTACCACCTTGAAGATTTCGTTTATGAAATGAATTTCCAATCAGCAAAAATCGCCCGTGAAGTTGCTGATGAATTTACAGCTAAAAATCCAGAAAAACCTCGTTTTGTAGCGGGTTCAGTTGGACCAACCAATAGAACGGCAAGCATGTCACCCGATGTAAATGATCCGGGATACAGAGCCGTAACTTTTGATGATTTGCGCAAAGCATACAAGCAGCAAGTAGAAGCTTTAATGGATGGTGGTTGCGATTTATTATTAGTCGAAACTATTTTTGATACTTTAAATGCCAAAGCAGCACTTTTTGCAATTGAAGAAGTCAAAGACGAACGCAATATTGATATCCCAATCATGGTTTCAGGAACAATCACTGATGCATCGGGAAGAACACTTTCAGGTCAAACAGTAGAAGCGTTCTTGGTTTCGGTTTCACATATTCCGTTATTGAGCGTAGGGTTCAATTGTGCACTTGGCGCTGATTTATTAAAACCATATCTGCAAACTTTGTCTCATAATACTTCATTCAATGTTTCGGCGCATCCTAATGCAGGATTGCCAAACGCTTTTGGGGAATACGATGAAACCCCAGAAGAAATGCAAGCGCAAATCAAAACGTATTTAGATGATAATTTAGTAAATATTATAGGTGGTTGTTGCGGAACAACTCCAGAACACATCAAGTTGATTGCTGATATTGCAAAGGATTATAAACCGAGAGTTTCAATGGCGGTGATGTAAAATGGTAGAGACGTGATTTATCGCGTCTGATACCTGTGCACATAAATAGAGAGCAAATTTTCGTAAGAAATAAAAGCAAATCAAACTTGTCATTCAGAGGAAGGAAGACTCGAGCGTTAGCGAACAGGCGAAGCAATTGTAACAAGTTGCTAATATAGCGGAGATTCCTCCTTCGTCGGAATGACAAAAATGAGGAAAAATGGCGGCTCATAGTGAACTTGCTTTGATTCGAAACGATAGCGCGGATTTGCAATCCGTGCCCACAAAGAGAATAACAGATACATTGTGATTTTGTCATTCATGCGAAAGAGGGTTGGCAAAAGAATGGGATGATGTTGGACGGGTTACTAGATGATATGGCTTTCGTTCACTGGAATGTCATGGAGAGCACAATACCGCGTGAGGGATAGAAGCGGCATCCTTTTGTGGAGCGATAGCGGAACAAAAGATACAGCGGATAGCCCGACCCTTTTGGGTCACGCCCAAAATAATAAGTTAAACCTACAAGGTTTTTAAAGCCTTGCAGAACAAATAAAATAAAAAATGGCACAAGAAACAAGAAAGAACCTTGTATTATCGGGATTAGAGCCTTTGATTATAACTCCAGAGAGTTTGTTTATCAACGTTGGTGAACGAACAAATGTGACGGGTTCTAGAAAATTCCTTCGATTAATTAAGGAGGAAAAATACGAAGAAGCACTTAGCATTGCAAAAGAGCAAGTGGAAGGTGGCGCCCAAATCATCGATATTAATATGGATGAAGGGATGCTTGATGGCGTTTATGCTATGACAAAATTCCTGAATTTAATTGCTGCCGAACCCGATATTTCTCGTGTGCCAATTATGATTGACAGCTCTAAATGGGAAATTATAGAAGCGGGTTTAAAAGTAGTTCAAGGAAAAAGTGTCGTGAATTCTATTTCTTTGAAAGAAGGCGAAGAGGCTTTTATTCATCATGCTAAATTAATAAAGCGTTACGGAGCTGCAGTAATTGTGATGGCTTTTGATGAGGTGGGACAAGCTGATAACTATGAGCGCAGAATAGAAATTTGCCAGCGTTCGTATGACATTTTGGTCAATAAGGTTGGTTTTCCTCCACAAGACATCATCTTCGATTTGAATATATTTCCCGTTGCTACAGGGATGGAAGAACATCGCCTGAACGCTTTGGATTTCTTTAGAGGAACAAAATGGGTGCGTGATAATTTACCGCATGCGCACGTGAGCGGCGGGGTAAGTAATGTTTCGTTTTCATTTAGAGGAAATGATACGGTGAGAGAAGCGATGCATTCGGTTTTCTTGTATCATGCGATTCAAAACGGAATGACTATGGGAATCGTAAATCCTGAAATGCTTACGATTTACGATGAAATTCCAAAAGATTTATTAGAACATGTTGAAGATGTAATTTTAAATAGACGTGATGATGCAACTGAAAGATTGTTGGACTTTGCCGAAAATGTAAAAGGAGATGTAAAAAACAATGAAAAAGCAGTTCAAGAATGGCGTTCAGGAACAGTTCAAGAGCGCATTACGCACTCGCTTGTAAAAGGAGTAGATCAATTTATAGAAGAAGATGTTGAGGAAGCACGATTAGCTGCTACCAAACCAATTGAAGTTATCGAAATCAACTTAATGGCAGGAATGAATGTGGTGGGTGACTTATTTGGTTCTGGTAAAATGTTCTTGCCACAGGTGGTAAAATCAGCGCGTGTGATGAAAAAAGCAGTGGCTTATCTATTGCCATTTATTGAGGCTTCGAAACAAGCTGGCGACAAACAAGGCAATGGAAAAATATTGATGGCAACCGTAAAAGGAGATGTGCATGATATTGGGAAAAATATTGTTGCAGTAGTTTTAGCTTGTAATAATTATGAAATTGTCGATTTAGGTGTGATGGTTGCACCAGAGAAAATCATTGCAGCTGCCATAGAACACAACGTCGATATTATTGGGTTAAGTGGTTTGATTACGCCTTCACTAGACGAAATGGTTTATTTGGCTAAAGAGCTAGATAAAAGAGGGATGAAAATTCCGGTGATGATAGGTGGAGCAACAACTTCGCGCGCGCATACTGCAGTGAAAATTGCCCCTCAATATAGAGAAACTGTAATTCATGTTAATGACGCTTCCAGAGCTGTAACGGTGGCTGGAAGTTTATTGAACAAGGATATTAAAACATATGCGGCTTCAATTCGAGAAGAATATGATGCTTTTAGAGAGACTTTTTTAAATCGATCTCGGGATAAAAACTTCTTAACTATTGAGCAAGCAAGAAAAAATAAACTGCAAATAGATTGGGAGAATTATACTCCTAAGAAACCCAATTTTATTGGGGTAAAAGCAATCGAAGTTGATATAGATGTTTTGATTCCGTATATCGACTGGACGCCATTTTTTAGAACTTGGGAATTACACGGAAAGTACCCAGCTATTCTTACTGATGAGGTAGTTGGTGAGCAAGCAACTGCTGTTTTTGCTGATGCTCAGGAAATGTTAGCGGTTATTTTGAAAGAGAAGAGGCTTGACGCCAAAGGCATATACGGTATTTTCCAGGCGAATCAAGTCAACGATGATGATATCGAGCTGAGTGACGAAAATGGAAAAGTATTAGATAAGTTTTTGACTTTACGTCAACAATCTCAAAAAACAAAAGGTGCTCCAAATATTGCCTTGTCTGATTTTATCGCGCCAAAAGACAGTGGTAAAACGGATTATATGGGTGCGTTTTGTGTTGCTACTGGTTTTGGAGTTGATGAATGGGCGGCAGAATTTGAAAAAGATTTAGACGATTATAATGCGATAATGGTTAAGGCTATGGCGGATCGTTTGGCTGAAGCATTCGCTGAATATCTTCACGAAAAAGTGCGTAAAGAGATTTGGGGTTATTCGGCTGATGAATCCTTGAGTACCGAAGATATGATCGCAGAGACTTATAAAGGAATTCGTCCTGCGCCAGGTTATCCAGCTTGTCCAGACCATTTAGAGAAACCAACAATCTGGAAATTATTAAATGTAGAGGAAGAAATTGGAGTGGTTTTAACTGAAAGTATGGCGATGTGGCCAGCCTCTGCAGTATCAGGATATTATTTTGGAAATCCAGAAAGTAAGTATTTTGGACTTGGAAAAATAAAAGAAGATCAGGTAATTGACTACGCAAAACGTAGAAGTATTTCGACAGAAAAAGCCATGAAATGGCTAAACCCGAATATAGCAGATTAAAAAATAGTCATAAAGTCCAAAGGGCATGACTTTCGACTTTAAAAACTTTAAGACTTAATAATGAAAGTAACAGAACATATAAATAGTGCAAAAGGAGAAACGTTATTCTCGTTTGAAATTATTCCGCCTCAAAAAGGCAAAAGTATTCAAGAGTTATATGACAATATTGATCCGTTGATGGAGTTTAAACCACCATTTATTGATGTAACAACTTCTCGAGAAGAATATATTTATGTTGATAAAGGCAATGGATTATTAGACAAGAAACTGACTAGAATGCGTCCTGGAACGCTAGGTATTTGTGCTTCAATAAAACATAAATACAATGTAGATACGGTTCCTCACGTGCTTTGTGGTGGATTTACAAAAGAGGAAACGGAGTATTTATTAGTTGATTGTCATTATTTAGGCATAAACAACGTAATGGCATTGCGAGGTGACGCCATGAAAGACGAGCAGTCTTTTGTCGCTAAAGATGGTGGTAATAATTATGCAGTTGATTTAGTTCAACAGATAAATCTATTGAATCAAGGGAAATACTTGCATGATGTAGTGCATGTAGATAATAAAGCTGATTTTTGTATTGGTGTGGCAGGATATCCAGAGAAACACTTAGAATCTCCATCATTGCTCTCTGATTTAAGAAGATTGAAAGAAAAGGTAGACGCTGGCGCTGATTATGTGGTAACACAGATGTTTTTTGACAATGCAAAATATTTTGAATTTGTCGCCAAAGCAAGGGAAATGGGAATTACCGTCCCTATTATTCCAGGGATTAAACCACTTGCAGTACAGAGACATTTGCAAATATTACCTCAAATTTTCCGTATTGATCTACCAGAAGATTTAATTGACGCTGTAGATAAATGCAAAACAAATGCTGACGTGAGACAAGTAGGAGTCGAATGGGCTATTCAGCAATCTTTAGAGCTAAAAGCGGCCGGAGTTCCTGTGTTACACTATTATTCTATGGGGAAATCTGAGAATATTCGACAAATCGCGAGCAAGGTTTTTTAAATTCATTGCTATTTTATCCAAAGCTTCTAGCCTTCAAAAGGTTAGAAGCTTTGGATTTTTAATAATTTTGCCATTCCGATGAAATTTTTCTCTTACTATTCAACACGAATAGCGCACGCTTTCCGCTACTTTGTAATCTCTCTAAATACTGCCTCTAAATTTTTATTCTTCTGATTTAGTTGCAATGTTTTCAAACCATTGGCGTTAGCAAAATCAAAAACGGCTGGACGCATGTCTTTATCCGCTTTGAAAGTCAATTCCCAAATCATATCATGTGCATTTTTATAAGATGCAAGATTTTCGATTTTCGCAATTAATTGTTCTTCGACTTTATAATCAAATTCCACTTCAATCACTTGTTCTTTTTCTTCAGAAATTAAGGAGTCTAGTTTTTTATCGGCTACAATTTTGCCGTTGTTGATGATGATAACGCGGTCACAAATAGCTTCAACCTCTTGCATAATGTGTGTAGAAAGGAAAACAGTTTTGTCTTTCCCTACATTTTTAATAACAGTACGAATTTCCATTAATTGATTCGGATCCAAACCGGTTGTAGGTTCGTCTAGAATCAAAACATCAGGATTGTGTAATAAAGCGTTAGCAAGACCTACACGCTGACGGTATCCTTTGGATAATTGTCCTATTTTTTTATGACTTTCGGTACTTAAGCCTGTCAATTGAATTACTTCTTCGATTCGAGATTTCGCAACTTTGTACACATCGGCATTAAAAGCTAAATATTCCCTCACATACAAATCCAAATACAACGGATTGTGTTCCGGCAAATAGCCAATAGAAAGTTGAACGGCTTTTTGCTGGGTGTTTACATTATTTCCGTTTACAATTGCAGTACCTTCATCGGCATTGATATACGTTGTCAATATTTTCATTAAAGTTGATTTTCCGGCTCCATTTGGGCCTAAAAAACCAACAATTTCTCCTTTAGTAATGGAAAATGAAATGTTATCCAGTGCTTTTTGCGCACCGTAACTTTTTGATATATTATTTACTTCTATTGACATGGAATATATTTTGTTGCAAAAGTAGAAAGAAAATGGGGAATTATGGTTATTATTAAGCAGTATCCATCCAAGGTTATTGTCTGTTATTTTGTTGTTGTATTGATTGGTGATTTAGAAATAGATTGATATATTTATTAAAAATTATCGTAATAGAAGTTAAAAATGAAAAAAAGGACGAGTTTGTTTAAAACATATAGCGGTATAATTTGGTTATTATGTGGGATAACCGCAGGAAGTATATTAGGGTTGGTTTTTGGTAAAGATGTTGAAGTTATAAAACCGCTTGGAGATATATTTTTGAATTTACTTTTTACAGCCATTATTCCGTTAGTTTTCTTTACAATCGCTTCGTCAATCGCTAGTTTAGAGAAGTCAGAAAAATTAGGGAAGCTGTTTGTGGTTGTCATTGGAGTGTTTTTAAGTACTGTACTTATTTCTGCCATAATAATGATCGTAGCTGTGTTGCTTTTTCCTATCCATCAAGACATCATCGTTTCGACAATTCCCTTGGAGAGTATACATAACGGTAGTGGTGGTTCACAAATTACCCAGTTGCTCACAGCTAATGATTTTTACGAATTGCTTTCACGAAAAAGTATGTTGGCATTAATTATATTTTCTTTCCTGATTGGTTTTGCCAGTTTGAGATCTGCGGAAAAGGGAGCGGGTTTCAGAATTTTTCTGAATTCAGGAAATGAAGTAATGAAACAATTGTTACACCTAATTATGAAAACGGCTCCAGTAGGTTTGGGCGCATATTTTGCCTATCAGGTTGGAATATTTGGACCGCAGCTGTTTGGAGCTTATACAAAACCCTTAGGGCTTTACTATGCTGTATGTGCATTCTATTTCGTGGTGTTTTTTAGTTTGTATGCTTTTTTGGCTGGTGGAAAAGAAGGGATGAAGATTTTCTGGAGTAATAATATTACTCCAGCTTTGACAGCGATAGGGACTTGTAGTAGTATTGCAACTATGCCAGCAAATCTCGAAGCAGCTGAAAAGATAAAAATACCTGCGCATATAAGTAACATTGTTATTCCACTTGGAGCGCCTTTGCATAAAGATGGTTCGAGTATGTCTTCGATAATTAAAATAGCAGTTATTTTCGCTATGTTCGGAAAAGATTTTACGGATCCCACTACATTACTTATGGCTATCGGAATTACTGTTGTCGTATCGGTAGTTGAGGGAGGGATACCTAATGGTGGTTATATAGGAGAGATTCTGGCAATTACAATTTATGGTTTTCCAATGGAGCAAGCTTTACCTATTGCAATGATTTTGGGAACCTTAGTAGATCCAATGGCCACTTTGTTGAATGCTAATGGTGATTTGGTTTCTGCGATGATGATAACGCGAATTTCGGAAGGGAAAAAATGGTTGTCGACAACCTTAACTGTGTAATCTAATTAGGTAATTTTTAGCATGCTTACTAATGTCTAATCAAGATTTTTCACTTCAAATAATTATACCCAAAGGGTTATACAGCTTTTAAACCTTCAGAATGTGTTATCCCAAATATTAGTAATGTAAGGGTAAGCGATACTGTCTTTGTTGAAAGTTGCATTATATTTTCGAAAGCTTAAAATGAGGAATTGATTGAGAAAGGTTTACAAGTTCTTTACTATAATTCTAGGTAATAGCAACTTGAAAAGGTTAACAAAAAAATGCTGTATTTTTAATTAATTTTAGATTGTTTAATAAGTCAATTGTTTAATATTTTCCACAACGTTCGGGATTGATAACTAAAAGGCTTAGATAAAATCTTTAATTTTTTTACTTGAATAAGATATATTAATCTTAATTTGCAGTTTTTATTTGCATATCCAGAAAAGTGGTTTAACTTTTTTTCAATTAGATCTAGATCTATATTTTTCAATTAATTAACAGAATGAGTATCTATAATTCAAATACTAACGTTCTTACTGAGAGCGATTTAAAAGGCATGTTTGATTTGTATTACAAATCAATTTTATTGTATGCTAATCGCTTTTTACCTTTAAAAGCAGAATGTGAAGATTTGATTCAAGATGTCTTCGTTTATATATGGGAAAAGCAAATAGTTTTTCCCGATGAGATTTCATTAAAGATTTATCTGTACAAATCAACCCGCAATAAGTGTTATAATATCATTAAACACAAAAGAGTTAAGGATAATTATGTGAATGATGTCTTACTTTCGTTGGAAGATGACAACTTATTTTTAAAACAAATTCTGGAGGAAGAAATCGTAGTACAACTTCATCAGGCGATTGAAATACTTCCTGAAAGGAAAAGGGAAATTTTGAAGTTGAGTCTTAAAGGTATAAAAAACAATGAAATTGCCGAGATATTGAACATTAAACTACAGACCGTCAAGACCTTAAAATCCCAATCCTACAAAATTTTAAGAGATCAATTTAAAGGCATTGAAAACATTGTGTATTTGTTTCTGAATATGGGAGATTAGTTTTTTGGGACTAAATGTGCATAATGTGAAAAAAAATATAAAATTTTTTAGTTTTAAGTAGTACCTTTTTTATTTTAAGTTGTCTTATCTGTATAAAACACTTAAAATGGAAATTAATGATATTTTTAGCATATCGAAACTTATTGTTAAAAAGAAACTGAAGTCCTTGACAGATGCGGAGAAGTCCCGTTTGAAGCAATATGAGAAAGAATTTCCCCTCTCCAAAGAGGTGGATTTTGATTATGTTGTTCAAAAAACAACGGATTATTCAAATATAGATACAGGTGCAGCCTGGAAATCGGTGCTGGAAAAATACAAAAAGGAGAACAATAGCCCTTTATTAGGGTTTGCAATACTACCCATGCTAAAATATGCAGCCATTTTAGTATGTCTGCTTGGGCTTGGCTATTTTTTTACAACCAATTATCGAAGCGAGCAAGCTATTCCGAAAGACGCCATTGTGCTGCATTTAGAAAATGGAGACAGCAAAATAATTAGTGCGAATGGCGATGCAAAAATCTTAAATTCGGATGGTGTGCTGGTTGGTGTCCAGAAAGAGAATGAATTGGTTTATAATAATGATTTGAAATCCAAAAGATTGGTTTACAATGAGTTATATATACCTTTTGGTAAAACATTTCAGTTGGTTTTATCAGATGGCACTAAGGTGTATCTTAATTCAGGATCCTCTTTAAAATTTCCCGTAAAATTTATTAAAGGAAATAAAAGGATGGTTTTCCTAAGTGGCGAAGCCTATTTTGAGGTTAGCAAAGATAAGTTGCATCCTTTTATAGTTCATTCAAATGGGATAGATGTAAGAGTCATAGGGACGAAATTTAATCTCACATCTTATCCCGAAGACAAAGTTATCAATACCGTCTTGGTGGAGGGGTCTGTACAAGTTTATAAGCGGAATGATCCTGATCATAAATCCACCATTTCTCCAGGTGAAAAAGCTTCCTGCGATAAAGTAAAGCATAACATTTCTATTAGTAAGGTAGATGTTACTCAATATACGGCTTGGACAAATGGACAGCTTGTTTTTAATGGCGTGCGTTTTAAGGATATGATTCTTAAGTTGGAAAGGTCTTATAACGTTTCTATTAATAATAATGACAGGGACTTAAACGAGGAGGTCTTCAGTGCTAATTTCAACGTTCATGTTGATAATGTGGAGGATGTATTGTATTATATAAGCAAGAGTCATCCATTTCGTTTTACAAGAACAGGAAACAAAATCGTAATCAATAAATAAACCTTTAAAAGAAAACAATATGAAGTAACAACAAGAAACATCTATGACTAGAGTTGTTATCAATATTCGGGAAATGTGGGCCATTCCCCGAATGGAATTGATAGTAATTTAACTAAAACTATTGCTAAATTAATTAACCAAACAAAAGTATGAAAAAAAACATTACTAAGGGGCTAGCATGTCCAAGCCTTTTTAAAATCAGTTTAAAGATGAAGTTAACGACCTTGCTGTTAATCGTTTCGCTTTTCGAAATACATGCCAATAGCTATTCTCAGAACACCAAAGTTTCTCTTAATTTGAAGAATGCTACAGTTGAACAAGTGTTCCGAGAAATTGAATCTAAGACCGAATTTAAATTTTTGTATAAGAACAAAGATGTTGAGCTTAATAGGAAAGTATCGATTCTTGTTAAAAAGAAAAATATAAATGAAGTTTTGGATGAATTATTTAAAGGGACCAAAATTGATTTTAAGGTTTATGAAAACCGACAGGTTATTTTGTCGCTTCAACCAGAATCTAAAGCGGTTGACCAAAAGAAGAGTAGTGAAGGAGCTTTGATTAGCGATGGCCAAAATCTAATTGTTGTCAGTGGTATCGTTATCAATGAAAGGGGTGAGCTATTAGCTGGTGCTAATATTAAAGCTAAAGGGAGCAGTGTTGCAACACAGACTGCTGCAAACGGGAGTTTTTCGATCAAGGTTCCGGATAATGTCACTAAGTTGGTCGTTTCCTATATTGGAATGGAAGAACAAGAAGTCGCCATTGGCAAGTCTCCACTTACGATAGTCTTAAAAGAGATTGGTCAAAAAATGGATGAGGTGGTGTTATTGGTTATGGGACCCAAAAGAAGGCCAATCTTACAGGATCTGTTTCAAACGTTACCTCGGAAAAATTGAATCAGGGAGTTAATCAGTCTGTGGGTCATGCTTTGCAAGGGCAGGCTTCTGGTGTAACAGTGATCCAAAATTCGGGAGAACCAGGTAGTGGAGTAGAAATTAGAATAAGAGGTGCGGGTTCGATTAATGATAATAGTCCACTGTATGTAGTAGATGGTATTATAGGCGAAATTGGGAGTCTGAATCCTGCTGATATAGAAAGTATGACTGTTTTGAAAGACGCTGCTTCAGCTGCTATATACGGATCAAGAGGAGCTAATGGTGTTGTAATCGTCACGACAAAAAAAGGGAAACGAAACCAAAAAACATCCGTATCTTTCAATACTACACAGGGGATACAAATGGCCTGGAAAATGCCCACTTCACTAGATGCAGCACAACGAAATTTAATCCACAAAGAGGCACTGACAAATGATGGTACGCCAACTTCGGAATCTATTTGGGACTATTACAATGATCCTCAAAATGCGATTACTAGAACCGATTGGTTCAAAGAGGTTTTGCAAACAGCTTATATATCTAACACAAACTTTAGTATTCAGGGTGGTGGTGCGGCTTCCAACTATTCATTTAGCCTAGGCTATCTTGATAATAATGGTATTGTTCTCGGTACAAATTATAAAAAATACAATGTACGATTTAATAGTCAACATGAGATAGCTAAAAATCTTACTTTTGGTGAAAATGTCTCTATTGCTGTTTCAGACACAAAGAGTGCAGAAATACGTGGTAGTTACGATGGTTTATTGAGTTCAGCGCTTTTTAATATGCGTAATACACCAGTCTGGGCAGATGAAGCCAACATGATTTACGGAACCCCTACAGGAGATTTTCCAAATCCGGTAGCCTCCCTAAACGCGAGAGATAGAAGAGGAAAAGGAACTACAATAGGCGGGAATATATACTTAGAATATAAATTTCTAGAGAATTTTACAGCAAAAACAGATGTAGCTTATAGCTCCAGCAGTACTAAAAACAAATTTTTCCAATCCATTGCCATCGGTGGAGGTCGTGGACTTGAAAGTAGAAATAGCCTGAATGAAAATTTTAGTAGTTCTAGCACCAAGATTTGGAACAACACCTTGAATTTTGACAAAAAGTTTGGCCAACATCATGTAGCGGCTCTTGGCGGGATGTCAATGGAATCAGGTATCTATGAAGGATTGTCTGCTGGAACAGCATATGATTTTAGCAATGAGAGTGCTGCTTTGCGTTATTACAATAATGCAGGCAGTTTCCCGAATCATCCTTCGGGGAGTGCCGATGACTATGCCTTACAAAGTTATTTTGGACGTGTGAGTTATGAATTCTCAAACAAATATCTCTTTGCCGCTAATATTCGTGCTGATGGCTCCTCTAAATTTCCGAGAGACAAACGTTGGGGTTATTTTCCATCGGTTTCAGGAGGTTGGAGAATTTCTAAAGAAGACTTTTTTAAAGACTTATCCACTGGTATTTCAGATTTAAAATTCCGCGCCAGTTGGGGTCAATTGGGGAATGACAAAATCCCTAACTACCAGTATTATAGTACTATTAGTACTGTTGATTCTCCAACATTGAATGGAAATAGCTTCACAGCAGTAGCGCAGGATCGCTATTCTAACCCAAATATCAAATGGGAAGTTACTACGCAAACTGATTTTGGTATAGATGTAAGTTTCTATAATGACAAACTTTTAATAACTGCCGATTATTACGATAAAAGAACTACTGATATTTTGGTTCAAGTTCCGCTAGTTGCCTCACTTGGAGTAGGAGCGGCTCCTTTCCAAAATGCTGGGGAAGTATCCAATAAAGGATTTGAGTTTGGGATTACTTATCGTAACAGCAATGACCAATTCAAATATGGTATAACCGGAAATATAGCTACTGTTAGCAATAAGTTAACCTCATTCGGTATTTCAGGCAGTAATCAGATATACGCCGCAGATTATAAGAATGTAAACGTTGGTAGAATTGCAGAAGGACAATCATTGGGTCATTTTTATGTGCTTAATGCCTTAGGAATTTTCCAAACGCAGGCTGAGGTGGATAACTACAAAAATGCTGCTGGTGAGAAGATTCAGCCTTATGCGGTAGCAGGAGATGTAAAGTTTGAAGACCGAAATCATGATGGTGTGATTGGTGCAAATGACAGGTTTAACGCAGGAAATAGTTTTCCCTCCCTTACCGCTTCGTTGACTTTCAATGGAGAATATAAAGGGTTTGACGTGAGTATGTTATGGGTTGGAAGCCAAGGAAATGAGATTTTTAACGGCCTAAAGTTAGGCGGTACCTTTATGAATGGGACTAACTACAACAACAGAACTGATATTTTAGATCGATGGACTCCTACATCGCCAAGTACAACTGTTCCCAGAGTTACTATTAAGGATTTAAATGGCAATAAGACATACAGTACTCTCTATCTTGAGGACGGTAGTTTTGCTCGTATGAAATACCTGACTTTTGGTTATACTTTTGATAAAAAAATTACTGGCGAAAAGATCTCAAAACTAAGAGCCTATTTTACTTTACAAAACCTAATTACCCTTACAAAATATACAGGATTTGATCCTGAAGTGGGTGCGGAAGGAGGGTTCAGCAACAATATGTTTGGAGTTGATAAAGGGACTTATCCTACTGCAAAGGCCTTTTTGTTTGGTGTTAACTTTAACTTTTAATTCTATCAATTATGAATATCATAAAAATATATATTCCAATTTTAATGTTGTTGGTTTTTATTACTTCTTGTAGCAATGACTTTCTGGATAAACAACCGCATGAGTTTACCGATGCCGTATTTTGGAAAACTGGCGCTCAAGCAGAGTCTGCATTAGCCGGCGCTTATGCCCCATTACAGGATGAAGAGGCTCTCGGAGGAGAAGAGTGGTGCAGTATTGAAGCGTTCAGCGATAACGCCTATATGAACGATAATTATTCAGATTATATTGCTATGTCTGAATTTAGGGCATTACAGAACAACGAAGGAGATCTAAGTCATAACAGCTATGTTTCTTATTATAAGACAATTAAAAGAGCAACTGACGTTTTGACAAATGTGCCTGGTATTACTATGGATGCGGCACAAAAGAATAGAATATTGGGTGAAGCAAATTTTTTACTGGCTTTCGCCTATTATCAGCAGGCCATAAGATATGGTGGTTTACCTATTTATAATCCTAAAGATCCAGCGGCAGCTCTAGTTAGGACAACTGAAGTTGAGACTTGGGACCTTATTGAAAATAGCCTAAAAACAGCAACTACGCAACTTGCTTGGGAGCATGAAGAAGGTCGACCTGGACTTGGGGCTGCATGGGGAATGCTTGCAAAGGTGTATGCCTTCGAAAAGAAATGGAGCGATGCTAAAACTGCTGCGGAAAAAGTAATTAATTCGGGAAAACATGCGCTCACAGCAAACTATGCAGATGTTTTTACAATTGAACATGAAAACGACAGCGAGATCCTTTGGGGGTTAGGTGCTCGTTTAGGCGAATATCCTATAACACCAGTTTTGATGTTACCTAATAATGTTTGGGGCGGAACCCATCCTGAGCCATTGGGAGAAGGATGGAGATTGGTAAGTGCAACATTGAATTTATACGATTCTTATCAGAGTGGTGATCTCCGAAAAGCGGCCACAGTCGCAAAACGTGGGGTTGACGTGGTTACTTACCATGGTTCAACAGATATTATTCAGGCGCCTAACAACCAGTCTCCAGTGGTTTGTGTGAAATATATGTCGCCTTATAAAACTGAATATACTGACTGGCGTGCCGGTCTGAATGTTCCAGCATTGCGATATTCCGATGTATTGTTGATTGCTGCGGAGGCTATTATGAACCTGAATGGTGGAGGGCCAAGCAATAGAGCCACTGGAATAGCTGCCGCTGCTGCGCCTTTTAATTTGGTTCGTGTACGTGCAGGACTTGCGCCTATCACAGCTCCCACATTCAATGATTTGATGTATGAACGTCGTATGGAACTTGCCTTTGAAGGTGGTGATCGTCACTTTGACTTGGTACGTTGGGAATTGGCCGAATCAATCTATAATGCACTGCCTGCGGAAGGAACTTATAAACCAGTTCGTAGCTATATTCCATCAAGACATCGTTTGCTACCCTATCCACAAGGAGAAATTGATAATAGTAACGGTAGTATTAAACAGAACCCTAACTATTAAGGTATTGCTATGCTAAGGTTATTTTTGATTTAAATAGCTTAAGCTAATATAAATTATTTGAGTTAGTCACTTAATTTCTGTATATTTATACCTTTAAAATCAAGGATATGGAAGTGTTTGAAGGCCAAAGCATACTAAACTTTATAAAAGAATTGCCAAATGATGAATCTTGCAAAGCTT
>JAGOJA010000152.1 GCA_017995345.1 Flavobacterium sp. | reverse complement strand
TTAAAAATGAAGCCAATTCATTTTCGGTGCAAATTGAAAAAATTAACGATCAAATAAAAAAATGCAATTTAGTAAACCCTATTAAAGGAACTGTTTTAACTAAGTATGCTGAACCTAATGAAGTTACAACATTTGGAAAACCACTTTACAAGATTGCCAATCTTGAAGAAATGAATCTACGTGTTTATATTTCAGAAACTCAATTATCAAGTATTAAAATTGGACAACAAGTTAAAGTAAAAATAGATGATTTTGAACAAACCAAAGAGTATATTGGAAACATTATATGGATAAGTTCACAAGCAGAATTTACGCCGAAAATTATACAAACCAAAGAAGAAAGAGCTAATCTGGTTTATGCAGTTAAGATAAGAGTAAAAAATGATGGAAGCTTAAAAATTGGAATGCCTGCAGAAATCTGGATAAAATAAATAGTATTAATTAATCAAAAAAAATAAAAGAATGAAACAAATTGCCATAATCGCAGTATTATCAATAGTTATTGGATGTAAAACATCTGAATCAAATTTAAAAACAACAAATACTATGAATTTAAAAAGCCTACATACTGAACAAAAAGCAGTACAAACTCAAATTTTATTTCAACCAACAGAGGCTAAAGTAATTTCATTACAAATAGCAAAAAATGAACAATTAGCAGAGCATATAACAAAAGTACCAGCACTCTTAGTTTGTGTATCTGGAAATGCAACTTATAATGATGAAAAAGGAGAAAAAATAAATCTAAAATCTGGTAGTTATGTAAATATTCCTATCAACATAAAACATTGGATTGACGCTCATGAAGAAAGTAACTTTCTTTTGATAAAATAAAGCGAAATGAGTATTTCAGTACAAAACATATCAAAATCATTTAAAAATGTTTCTGCCATACAAAACATTTCATTTGAAGTGAAAAGCGGAGAATTGTTTGGCTTAATTGGTCCCGACGGTGCTGGAAAAACAACGCTTTTTAGAACCTTAACTACATTATTGATTCCAAACGAAGGTAATGCTATTGTTGCAGGGCACGATATAATAAAAAACGTAAAAGAAATTCGAAATTCAGTAGGTTATATGCCCGGAAAATTCTCGTTATACCAAGATTTAACGATTGCTGAAAATTTAGCTTTTTTTGCGACAATTTTCGGAACAACTATTGAAGAAAATTACGATTTGATTGAAGATATTTACGTGCAAATAGAACCTTTTAAAAATCGAAGAGCTGGTGCATTATCAGGTGGGATGAAACAAAAATTAGCGCTTTGTTGTGCCTTAATTCACAAACCAGAAGTATTATTTTTAGACGAACCTACAACTGGTGTAGATCCCGTTTCAAGAAAAGAATTTTGGGAAATGCTAAAACGCTTAAAACAAAAAGGAATTACAATTTTAGTATCTACTCCATATATGGACGAAGCGGTTTTGTGTGACCGAATCGCCTTAATTCAAAAAGGTGAAATTCTAAAAATTGATACCCCTGAAAATATAGTTAGCTCATACGAAAAAACGATTTATGACATAAAAACCAATAAAATGCATCAATTGATTGAACATTTAAAAAAATTCCCAACTCAATATAGTGTTTTTGCATTTGGCGAGTATGTGCATTACATCGACAATAATATCGAATTAGATCTTCAAAAATTAAAAATTTATCTCGAAGAAAAACAGCATACAAATATTATTATTCAAAAAGCAACTACAACAATTGAAGATGTTTTTATGGATTTATAAAAAATGAAAAAATGGTAAACCATATTAGTAATGAAAAAGTCATAGAAGTAGAAAATCTTACCAAAAAATTTGGTGATTTTACTGCTGTAAAAGGAATTTCTTTTCATGTGAATAAGGGCGAAATTTTTGGCTTTCTTGGAGCAAATGGCGCAGGAAAAACTACAGCAATGAAAATGCTAATAGGTATTTCAAATCCTTCAAGCGGTAATGCAAACGTGGCGGGTTTTGATGTGCATACCCAAAGCGACGAAGTTAAAAAAAGTATTGGCTACATGAGCCAAAAATTTTCAATGTACGATGACTTAACTGTTAAGGAAAATATTACCTTTTTTGGAGGAATTTATGGTCTTTCAAGAAAACAAATTAAGAAAAAAACAGCTGAACTTATTGAAGAATTGCAATTAGGAGATATTACAAAATCAAGAGTAGGATCATTACCATTGGGATGGAAACAAAAACTAGCTTTTTCAGTTTCTTTGTTACATGAACCAAAAATTGTTTTTTTAGATGAACCTACAGGTGGTGTAGACCCTATAACCAGAAGACAATTTTGGGAACTTATCTATACGGAAGCAGATAAAGGAACCACTATTTTTGTAACCACACATTACATGGATGAAGCCGAATATTGTGATCGTGTTTCTATTATGGTAGACGGTGTTATTGAAGCCTTGGATACACCTAAAAACTTAAAAAAGCAATTTGATGTGGACTCTATGAATGAAGTATTCTTAAAATTAGCTCGAAATATTGAATAAAAATATATACTATGAAACGATTTAAAGGTTTTGTAAAAAAAGAATTCTACCATATTTTTAGAGACAAACGATCATTGTTTATCCTATTTGGTATGCCAATTGCTCAAATTTTACTGTTTGGCTTTGCTATAACAAACGAAATCAACAATGTAGATATTGCCATTTTAGATTATGCAAAAGATGCTGAATCTGAGAAAATTATCCAAAAAATAAAAGCATCAAAATATTTTAATATAGAGAATCAAATAGATAATGAAAAAGCTATTGAATCCGAATTCAAAAATGGAAAAATAAAAGCTGTATTACTATTTGAAAGAGACTTTGCAAAAAAATTAGAAAATCAAAAAAAAGCAACTGTTCAAGTTATTACCGATGCAACAGAACCTAATGTTGCTAATACTATTACAAACTATACACAATCAATAATTCAAAATTATCAAAATCAAAAAAACACAACTCAAGAACAAAGTGTTTCAATTGTTATGCAAACTCGAATGTTATACAATGCTGAACTAAAAAGCGTTTTTAACTTTGTACCTGGTGTAATGACAGTGATTTTAATGTTAGTTTCTGCCATGATGACCTCTATCTCTATTACAAGAGAAAAAGAATTAGGAACTATGGAAGTATTATTGGTTTCACCTCTAAAACCTTTTCAGGTGATTATTGGAAAAGTTTTTCCTTACGTTTTTTTATCAATTATAAATGCCGTTGTTATTGTTTCAATGGGCTATTTTATTTTTGGAATGCCAATAAGAGGAAGTCTTTTTTTATTAGCTTTTGAAAGTATTCTATTTATCATTACGGCACTTTCATTAGGTATTTTGATTTCAACAGTTTCAAATTCGCAACAAACCGCAATGATGCTTTCTTTAATGGGGTTAATGCTTCCTGTTATAATACTTTCAGGGTTTATTTTTCCTATTTCGTCCATGCCATTACCCATGCAAATTATGAGTAATATAATTCCCGCAAAATGGTTTATTATTATTGTAAAATCAATTATGCTTAAAGGAGTAGGAATAAGCTATATTATCAAAGAAACATTGATTTTGACATTAATGACATTGATTTTTATTGGGCTAAGTATCAAAAATTACAAAACCCGATTAGAATAAAAATTTAAAAAATGAGAACTATTTTATTCATAATACAGAAAGAGTTTAAGCAAATTTTTAGAGATAAAAGCATGCTGAGATTGATATTTATATTACCAATATTACAACTATTAATCCTTTCTAATGCAGCAACTTTTGATGTCAAAAACATTAGAATTTCATTTATAGATTCAGATAATTCTATTTCTTCACGTGTTTTAAAAGATAAATTTAATGCTAACAGTTATTTTAGTGTGACTAAAGAACTTACAAACCCAAAAGAAGGTTTAGATTTTTTACAAAAAGGAAGTACAGACATTGTGATAGAAATTCCCAATCAATTTGAAAAAATGCTTCAAAACGAAAAAAAAGCAGAATTACAAATCCAAATTAATGCCATAGATGCTGCTACAGCAGGAGTTCAAAATGTTTATGTCTCTCAAATAGTACAACAAGTAAATCAAGATATTGCTGTTAAAATTTATAATACAACTGAAAATCAAATTATTCTTAGTAGGATTGAAACTATACCCTCATTTTGGTATAATAACACTTTAAATTACAAGACCTTTATGGTACCTGGAATATTAGTTTTATTGGTAACAATGCTAACGCTTTTTCTTTCAGCTATGAATATTGTTAGAGAAAAAGAATTAGGAACTTTAGAACAAATTAATGTTACACCTATTAAAAAATATCAATTCATAATTGGAAAATTATTCCCTTTTTGGGTGCTTGGACTTATTATATTGAGTGTTGGATTAGTTATTTCAAAAGTAGTTTTTAATGTTCCAATGTTAGGAAGTATTCTTTTAGTTTATGGATTTACTTCTATTTATTTACTCTTAATTTTAGGATTTGGACTTTATATTTCTAACCACACTGAAACACAACAACAAGCGATGTTTATTGCGTGGTTTTTTATGGTAATTTTTATATTAATGAGTGGTTTATTTACACCTATTGAAAGTATGCCAAAATGGGCTCAAAACATCACCTTATTAAATCCTATTCGTTACTTCGTTGAGTTTATAAGAATGGTTTTATTAAAAGGTGCTGGCCTTAAAGAAGTACTACCTAATTTAGTAGTAATTTTAATTTTTGCAATATTAATTAATGGCTTAGCTGTGTGGAGCTATAAGAAAACGAATTAAGACCAAGGTCATTTCTTCTTGTTTTCAATTGATTTTGTCATTGGAATTTTAGAAATATCAAATATAATTGTCTCAGATCTTCCTTAAAAAAGTTCGAAACACCTCTACTCTGCTCCAC
>JAGOJA010000011.1 GCA_017995345.1 Flavobacterium sp. | reverse complement strand
TAAACCTTGTTTTCTATAAACATTTGACTCCTTCGGAGTCTGGAAAACTACTATATTACTCATATCTCAACCCCTTCAAATTATTCTGAATTTCCATTTCCAAAGTTTTACTTTCGCTGAAAAGCGTACTTAAATTGCTTTCAAAAGTTTTCATTTTATCCTCAAATTCCTTTGGAGAGAGATCAGTATATTCAATTTTTACTTCAAAATATTGTCCTGCACTCAAAGAGTAGTTTTTGGCTTTGATATCCTCATAGGAAACCACTACCGAGAAATCTTCTTTGGCTTCGTGTTTGTTAAAAATATCGATAATAGTATCTTCTTCTTCGGGAGATAAAAGTGTTTTTTGGTTTTTGCCTTCTTTTACCGTAGTTCCCAGTTTAGAGGCATCCATCAAAACGATATCGCCTTTGGTGTTTTCTTTGTCCAGAAATAATATAGAAACGTTGGTTCCTGTGGTGGCAAAAATATTCGAGGGCATACTCACCACGCCACGCAACATTTTGCGTTCCACCATTTGCTCGCGTATTTTTCGTTCAATGCCGCTTTGTGCCGTGATAAATCCTGTGGGAACAACAATGGCTGCTTTTCCTTTGGCGGTAAGCGAGTACATAATGTGTTGTACAAACAAAGGATAAATGGCCATGCTGTCTTTCTTGGCTTTGGGAATATTTGGCATTCCTGCAAAAAAGCGTTCGTGGTTCTCTTTGCTGTCCAAATCAGCCACATAATCAGAGAAATCCAACTTAAACGGAGGATTACTCACGATGTAATCAAACTGCTGCAAGCGTCCGTTTTTGTCTTTGTGATAGGGTTCAAGAATGGTGTTTCCTTTTACAATATTCGGGATAGAATGCACGAGATCGTTCAAAATTAAATTCAGTCGCAATAAGTTAGATGACTTTTGAGAAATATCCTGAGAGTAGACCGTGCATTTTGTTTCGCCTATCTGGTGTGCTAAATTCATTAAAAGCGTTCCAGATCCGGCACTCGGGTCATAACAAGTCACATTGCTCACTTCGCCATCTACTAAACAGCGCGCCATGATTTTGGCTACGGCATGCGGGGTGAAGTATTCGGCATATTTACCGCCGCTATTCGTATTGTAATCGCTAATTAAATATTCGAAAATAGTAGCGTAAAAATCAAACTTTTCATGAAAGATGTTCTCAAAACTAAAGTTGATTAGCTTGTTGATAATGGCTTTGCAAAAATCGTCTCTTTTGTCGGTCACATACTTAGAGATGTTTTCGAACAATACAATTTTCTCACCACCTTCGGTCAATACCGAGAATAAATCGCTGTTTTCTTTGGCAATATCCAGTAAGGTATTGTCAAATATATCCGAGAAGTTGGCTTCATTTTGTCTTTCGAACAAACTCGAAATAAAATGCTTGGGTTGCAAACGGGCGGTACTTTCGCTCATGGACATCAATAACATTTCATAGTCATTCTCATTGTATTCCTTCAATACGGCTTCCCAATTGTCGGCTTTGGCTATTTTGTCATCGAGTTGTTTTACTTCGTGAACAAATTTATCGTTCAGGAATTTATATAAAAACACTTGGGTGATAATCTTGAATTCGTTTCCGTCATTTCCCAAACCGTAATTAGCACAAACGCTTTTTAAGTCGTCTATGAGGTTTTTGGTTTGCTTTTCAAACTGTATTGTTGTGGTCATTGTTTTTGTAATTATGTGAACCATTAAAATTCGTTACTTTTTTGCGTGTAACCCCGAAGGGGTTGTATGTCTATAAAAAAATTATCCACATGGTTCGACCCCGTTGGGGTCGAATTCACGATGATCTATATTTTTCTATAAACATTTGAATCCTTCGGATTCGTTACTAATATTTATTGTTATACCCCGAAAAGGTTTTATGTTTATAGAAATAATTTCATTCGTAGGGTTCGACCCCGAAGGGGTCGCATTAACGATGATCTATATTTTTTTATAAACAATTGAATCCTTCGGATTCTATTCTATCCATTCAAATAAATATTCATCTTTAAATTCAATTTGAAATTTCTCTAAAAAATCAATATACTCTTCTTTAAAACTTCTTTTTTTATGATGCTCTTTTTGATTCTTGATATATCCAATTACATTATCCAAAGAAGAGTGACTATATGAAAATGCACCAAATCCTTCTTGCCATTCAAATTTATATTTTGAAAATTCCTTTTCTTTTACAAAACTATTAGATGATTTTTTAATTTCCCTAACTAAATCAGACAAACAGCAAGATGGCTTCATTCCAATTAAAATATGAATATGATCTGGCATTCCATTTATAGCCAACATTTTTTGGCCCTTATTTTGAACTATTCCTGTAACATACTTATATAATTCTTCTTGCCAAGAATTAGCAATTAACGCTTGTCTGTTTTTTACAGCAAAAACAATCTGTATGTAAATTTGAGAATAGGTACTCATATTTAAATTTATTTAAATTAGTTTAACCAAATACGAAATTGAGTTCCTTGTAAGGATTTTACACTATAGCCAACAGAAATGATCACATCGAGATTGTAATGTTTAGCACTATTCTCTTGTGTTTTTCCTTCCATAGCACCGTGTGAAGTGGTTAGTCGGAAATCCCGACATACCACTTTTTCGTCAAGTTCTCCCTCTTTAAAAACATTTGCAATATGCTCTGTAATTGTACTTCTTCTTTTACCAAAAAGCAAAGCAATCTGGGCTTGAGTTAGCCAAACTGTTTCTTCTTCCAGTCGCACGTCAATTTTGATGCTTCCATGTTGATTCTGATATAAAAGTATTTCTCCAGTATTCATAGTATTAGGCTGTTCGTCCATGTAATTCATTCATGTATTCTTTTACAATCATTCCCTCGGTTCTTATTTTCAGATTGTTTTATATTCTTATTTTTTCAGAGCATATATTCATTTATTTTTTGCTCTTTTGCTCTTCTATTTGTTGTTTAAAAGTCTCTTTTGCATTCAATGCAGTCACAACTTTTTTTCCTGTTTTGGATTCTAATTCTGTCATGGCTACTTTGGCTACATTACCGCCTTGTTCAGCCACTTTTTTATTTTCCTCAAAGCTTTCTGGATTGGTAGCTGTAGAAATATCTTTTGTTGAGGCTTCTGCCAACATATTCAAGATTAACTCGGTGTTGGTCATATTATCCCTCAAGTTTTCTTTTTTGAGTCCTTTCAGAACTTTATATTCTTTGGTGGTATTGCCAGACCAAGCTTTAGAAATAATATCCGTAAGTGTAGCAAATTGAACACCTTCTTTTAATCCTCTGCTTTTCCATTCATCGGTCAAGGCTTTGCGAATTTCAATACTTTTTAAGCGCTGGTTAATCCAATTTTCAGAATAACCCAATCTCATATATTGTTCTAATGCCCTGTCAATAGTCAATTCAGGGTCTTGCATTTCGTCTAAACGTTCCGCTGCTATTTGCGCCAACCATAATTTAAAAGGCTCCGCTTTAGGCGAAGGTATCGATTGAATTAATCGAAATAATTGCTCGGTATCGGCAACATCTGTCAAACGCATTTTACCATCAGCCGCTTTCATTTTCAACACGTGACAATTCGTCACGGTTTCATTTCCTTCTGCTTTTAATCGCTGTTTAAGCTTGCGCCAATAGGCATTAGGATCGATACTTTCCGTTAAAACACTAACGGTATCAACAATAGAAAAATACCATTTTTCCTCCTCTTGATCCCAAAGGGTTCTTACTTTTTTTTCTTCAAATAATTGAATGGCTTCTTGTTGCTTCATATTAATAGGCTGTTCGTCCATAAAATTCATTCATGTATTCTTTTACAATCATTCCGTTGATACGCTTAGTTGTTGCTGCATCCAATGCAATATGTTGTTTGTTTTTGAATTGGTCAATTACTAGTCGCATTACCATTTTTTCTACAAAACTTTCATTTTCGAGCATTTTAGAATTTTGAATGATTTGCGCATCTACTGCTGTCTTCAATCCTTGCAATGCTTCAAACAATTTACTTTCGCTATCCGTCAAAGGATCTTTTTCCATTAAACGTTTGTGCAAGCGAGCGTATTTTTCGTCATTATCATATTTGGCTCTCAGTAATTGGTTTTTGCGTTCCAGTTCTTTGGCTTTGCCATAAATTTTTTCAAGTTCCCTGATGTTACTTTCCATTTCGTCCTTGGTCACTTCATTCAAGTTTTTCTTTTTGAATAAGCGTTCCAGTTCTTCTTTTAACGAAATAAATTCAGGTGCTTTTTGGTCAAAATTTCCACCTAAGGTTTCTCTGGTTTTTTGTAGAATGTTTTTGAGTTGGTCAGCCAATACCATTTCTTCAACTTTCACTTTTACAAAAGCAAAAATAACGTCTTCTAAGGCAATGTTCAAAAGATTTGAGGTGTCAATATTGCTTTCTAAGGCTTCTTTTGCATTAATCAACACCAAACGATTATTAGCATCCCGAGATAAAACCGTCAGCTTATGAAAATCAAGTTGTTCTAATAATTCATAATTCCCAGACAATCGGATTAAGTTATACAAACTCTTAGCATTATTCAACACTCGAGTAATTCTGAGTATTTCAGAACGATCATTGATTTGGGAAATTTGTTGGGAAAAAATCTCTGCATTCATCGTATCAAAATGAAACAACACTTCTTTAATTTCGGCAATCTCTGTATTGATTTCTTCTTGTGATTTGAAGATGTTGGAGTAATGTTCCATTTCATCTCCTAATTCCGATTGTAATTCATTGAAATAATCCTGGTTGGTTTTGTCGAATTCTTTTTGAATATCAGCAAAATCGACCACATAACCGTACCTAAAATCCTTATAAGTTCTATTGACACGCGTTAAGGTTTGCAATAAATTATGCGCTTTAATCACACGACCTATGTATAATTTTTTTAATCTTGGTGCATCAAAACCAGTGAGTAGCATATTATAAACAAACAAAAAGTCAATATGACCGTCTTTGAAAGCTTCTACCTGATCTTTTCGGTCTTGTTTAGTGCCAATGTCATGTAGGATTACCGCAGCTTTGGTTACTTTGCTTTCGGCTTTCTTTTTGTCTCCATAACTTTCTTGAGGTTCGGCAGCTTGTAATAATCCACTATGAACATTTTTATTTATAGCATATTTCGATTCAAATATTTCAAACAACATTTTAGCCTGATCAGAAGAGTCACAAACGACTAATCCACCAATGGAATTATCGTTCATGGAAATTCGAGCTTTTTCAAAATCCTGAACGATATAATCGAGCATTGGTTCCACAAACTTAGGGTGTGCATAGACAATTTTCTTGTCGGCATTTCCTTTTAAAATTTCAATTTCTTCTAATGCTTGCTTTAAGGTAAGCTTATAATTGGTTTCTATTTCTTCTCGAATTAAACGCAGCGTATAACCATCCGCAATAGAGGAGTTGTAATAGTATTTATGAATATATCCGCCAAATAAGGCTTTCGAATTGTAGTCAGTTCCTAATAATGGTGTTCCTGTCAAACCAATCTTAATGGCATTAGGATCTGATTCATTTAAGTTGGCTAAAAAACTTCCTTTTGGATTGTAGCTACGGTGAACCTCATCCAAGAAATATACGCGTTGAATATTGAGTTGATAATCGGTATTTCGTACAACATCAGGATCATCCTGAAATTTCTGAATGTTCACTACAGTAATCTCCGCCTTACCAGAATTATTATGAATAACACTAGTTGATTTAATATCTTTTGCAAATTCCTCTCTTGAATTTACATTATGTACAACCAAACCTCGGCTTTTAAATTCTTTGCCAGCTTGAATTAATAAATCCAATCGATCTACGATAAAATAGAATTTTGGAATGATATTCTTCTTCTGAAAATAATCCGTTAAGTATTTAACGTTGTAATAGGCGAGCGCTGTTTTTCCGCTTCCTTGGGTATGCCAAATGATCCCTTTTTTGACACCTTCTTCCAGTTTGGCTTCAATTGCTTTGGTGGCAAAAAGCTGCGGGTATCGCATAATGTGTTTTTGCAATCCTTTGCTTCCTTTTACATAAGCTATGGAGTATTGCAACATAAATTGTAAACGTTCTTTTTGGAATAAAGAAGTACAAATTCTATTGGTAGGTGAATCAGGATTTTTATTGGTTACAAATTCTTGAGAATTTTTAATCCCCACTAAATTATTGTCCTTTAAAATAAAGTTTTCAGCTTCATCATCAAAAGCAGAAAGAAGTGTGTTTAAATCAAATTCATCTTCCTCTCTAAAATAATTAAATGATGGTTTCTGATAAGAAGCCGTGGCGTAAAAAGCGCCTTCAATAGGCATTGGTGAATTATTATCATATTCCATATTATTGGAAAAAACCATTAACTGTGTAATATTGACAAACTTTCTAAATTTCTTATTCTCAAAACGCGATTGAATCCGCTTATGTTCCGCTAAAATTCCATCTTGATTATTCGGTTTTTTCACTTCGATAAATACCAAAGGCATTCCATTGATCAATAAGGTAATATCAGGTCTAAACTCTTCATCATCTTTTTTACATGTCAACTCAGTAACAACATTGAAAGTATTGTTTTCGAAGTTTTCAAAATCAATTAATCGAATTCCAGATCTTTCGGTAATTCTTTCATAGAAAGCCTTCCCTAAATCTTCATTATCCAATAATAAACTAACTTCATCTAATAATCGTTCCACATCGGATTTTTCAATTCCTGGATTGATTCTAGAAATACTATCTATAAAAACAGTGGGGAAAATGTTAGTGTTTTCATCCCATAACGCATTTTTAAGCGAAATATAAGTATATCCTAAACGGGTTAAATGGAGCAAAGTGGGAATTTTTACTCTGGAATCTTCGTTGAATGTCATTTAGTAATTAATTGGTGAAATTTAAAACAGATATTTCAATTGCTAATGTATCGAATATTTTATTAGTATAAATTAGGAAAGGAGTAAATGGCTTACTTTTTCCTATCGTTTGATTTGTTTTGATTTGTAATGGTGTAAAAGAACAATACTTTTAATGATTTTACCATACCCAGTTTTAGTGATTTTTTGCATTTCAATTTTTTAGAATACAGTAAGTCTGTTTAATTTTCAAGGCTTTGTAAAAGTTGTACCCAATAGGTATTTTTAAGCTAAATAATGATTCCCGAAAGCTCTTCTAAAACAATATATAGCCTAATCTAGTGTTTTGTTGCTGCAGTGAATCCTGTATATTTTGGGAAGGCTATGATTTTACTTCAGTGTTTTTTCTTATTTTGATTATCGAATCTTTGGATCCAAAACTTTTTCGCTTGATCCACCAAAAGCGGAGAAATTAATAGACAATAAAAAACCCTAAACCACTATTAATAAGTGTTTTAGGGTTCTTGCTTCGTGACCTTGACTGGATTCAAACCAGTAACCTCTTGAGCCGTAATCAAGTGCGCTATTCAGTTGCGCCACAAGGCCATTTTTTTGCTAATGCTATTCCTGTTAAGGTGTCTTAGCGGGTGCAAATATAAGAATAAATGTGTACTTTGCAAGTGTAAAAATGAATAAAAATAAAAAAATATGTCGTTAAAAAAGTATATACGTGATATTCAGGGATTTCCAAAAGAAGGAATTTTGTTTAAAGACATCACTCCCTTGCTAATTGATCCCATAGCTAGGAACAAAACCCTTGAAATATTAGTTTCATCCTTAAAAGATAAAAAAATAGACAAGGTAATAGGAGTAGAGAGTCGTGGCTTTTTCTTTGGAATGCTGATTGCACAGGAATTGAATGTGGGTTTTATTCCAGTTCGAAAACCTAATAAGTTACCCTGCGAAACCATTTCGGCAACCTATGATTTAGAATACGGAACGGATACGCTTGAGATTCATACCGATGCGATTCAAAAAGGAGATCGAATCTTAATTCACGACGATGTTTTGGCAACCGGAGGAACAGCCAAAGCTGTTTGCGAATTGGTAGAAAGATTAGGAGGCGAAATCGTACAGTTTAATTTCCTGATGGAATTAACTTTTCTAGAGGGAAGAGAAAAAATCAAAGGGAACGAAATTTTTGTGGCGATTACGTATTAATCCAATGCACGTGTGGTTACATAATATCTATAACCAATAATTGCCATTTGCCATTTTTTGGCTTTTGCCAAATCCAATCGTTGTTTGGTAAAATTGGGTAAAATGATTTTGTTGATTTTTGCAAGAATTTTGTACATACGGTTTTGTTTTGGACAAAGATATAAAAAAAGACGGTCTTGTTAGGAACCGTCTTCATTAGTTGTTTTTGGGGTTTGTTATTCTTTTTTTGATACGCACTGGATTTATTTACATCCATTCTTAATCAAACATGAATTTATTTTATCTAAGTCAATTTCGGTTATCCTAATCCTACGCTTTTACACGTATTAATTGAATCTAAGAAATCAAAAAAGTAAATTTTAGAAACTATCTGTTTTCCAGTTTCATTAATTTTTGCAGCCAGATACAACCGGCTACAGCAAGTATTCCTAAACTCCCCATGACAAACCAGTTCGTTTGGTAGCCAAAGGCAGCAATAATTTCTAGTCCCGTTTTGGAACTAGCAATGTGTGCTAAACTAAAACTCATCGTGAACAATGCCATATAGCGTCCTTCATGGCCTTTTGGCGCTCTGCTTAACGCAAAAGAGTTCGAGAATGGAAAGATGAACATTTCACCAAAGGTGATAAAAAGGATGCTCACAATCAGGATTCCTGCCCAAACATTAATCAATAAAACATAAAAACTAATGGACATTAGTAGTGAACCCCAAAGAATAATTTTGAGTTTACTGATGTCTTTTCGTTGGCTAAAACTTACAATTGGCATTTCCAAAAAGAAAATTAATAGTCCATTCAGGGATAATAAAAGGCCACTTTGAAATTCAGTTAGACCAAATTTTTCATTATGATACAAAGGCAAAGTGGTGAAAAGCTGAAAGAACAGCATTGCTGTTATAAAACTAACAAAGAGAAAAATCCAGAATATCTTGTCTTTGAAAACAGAGGCAGGGATTTCGGTTTCGCTTTTTGCGATGTCTAAATCGGCTGGTTTTTTACGTTCTTTTACCAATAAGGTAAAAATCAAAATAGACACAATGCAAGAGGCTCCATCTATCCAAAATAATCCGCTGTAGCCTAAATTCATGATAATCAAACCTCCTAATGCCGGTCCTGCGGTGAATCCTAAATTTACCGCTAATCGGACTAAAGTCAATGCTCTGGTGCGGTTTTCAGGCTTGGCATACGTGCTCAAAGACACAAACATGGCGGGACGAAACATATCAGCAACGATCATGATGACAAACATTCCAATGCATAATCCCCAAAAAGTTCGAATGTATTGTATTAAAAATAATAGAATTCCGCTCGTAAATAAGCTAAAAACCATGATTTTGTAAAAACCTATTTTATCAGATAATTTGCCGCCCAACCAAGAGCCCAACATGGAACCAAAACCAAAAGCAACCATAATCCATCCTACTTGAGCATAGGTAAAATTTAAATCTTCTTTTAAATATTTAGATAAAAAAGGCAAAACCATTGTACCGGCACGATTGATAAAAGTAATCAGTGTAAGAATCCAAATTTCTCTGGTAAATCCTCTGAAATTATTTATGTAGCGTTGAAAAGCGGTTTGAAGCATATCTAAAGTTGTAATTTTGTAAAGGTAAAAAACTTTGTATCGATGCGTCTTGGTGTAGTAGTAACTTTTAAACTATTTTTGCATAAAAACAAGAATATGAGAACGCTGTTCACTTTGTTGCTTCTAATACAACTTAATTTTGGCTTTGGCCAAAGTAAATTTGACGCTTCGGCTGTAGCCAAATTTCAAAAAGAATTAAATGCTGAATATGCAGATGCTAAGACAAGTCCATTGACTGCAGAAGATTTAGCCGAATTTAAAACGCTTGATTTTTATCCTATTGCCGAAAAGTTTTTTGTGACAGCTAAATTCGTTCGCACCAAAAAAGAGAAACCTTTTGAAATGAAAACATCAACCGAAAGGAAACCAATGTATGTAAAATATGGGGAACTTTTTTTTACAATTGATGGTCTAGATTTTAAATTGAATGTGTACAAGAATATTGAACTTTCGAAAAAGAAGGGATATGAAGATCATTTGTTTTTGCCTTTTTCAGATTTAACTTGCGGTACCGAAAGCTACCTTGGCGGGAAATATATTGATTTGAAAATTCCAAAAGGAAATACGATTGCCATCGATTTCAATATTTCCTACAACCCATATTGTGCTTATAATCATAAATATTCTTGCCCCATTGTTCCATTAGAAAACGATTTGAATATTGAAATAAAAGCGGGTGTAAAAAAGTTTCACGACTAATGAAATATTTTAATCTGCACACGCATAAGTCGACCAATCAGCCCAATGTGTTGGAAGTAGTGAATCAATATCCGCAGGAGTTTGAGGGAACAATTCCGTATTATTCCATCGGTATTCATCCGTGGCATATCGTTGCCGAAAGGGTAGAAGCGGACTTGGCAATAATCGAAAGTAAATTAAAAGAGAAAAATTGTCTTGCCGTTGGCGAATGCGGATTGGACAAACGCATCGAAATTGCAATGGAATTGCAACAAACGGTTTTCGAAAAACAATTGCTTTTGGCACAAAAATATAACAAACCCGTTATAATTCATTGTGTTGCGGCTTTTCAGGAAGTAATTGCGACAAAGAAAAAATTGAATAGTACGGTTCCAATGCTGATTCATGGGTTTTCTAAAAATGCGCAAGTTGCCAAACAATTAGTAGACAATGGATTTTACCTTTCCTTTGGGAAATGTTTGATGAGTAATCCAGCTTTAGAAGCTGTTTTTAAGGCTGTTCCTACTGATCGAATTTTTCTGGAAACAGATACGATCAAAGAAGGAATTGAGACCGTTTATGAATTGGCCGCAAAATACAAAGGGGTTTCAGTAGCAGAAATGCAGGAACTAGTGAATCAAAATTTTAATACTGTTTTTAACCAAATAAACAGTGAACCAAATAAACTTTAATTATGGCCGAGTGGACAGAAAGAGCGGAACTTTTATTCAAAAAAGAAGGTTTAGATAATTTAAAAAATGCCAATCTATTAGTAGTGGGATTGGGTGGTGTAGGTTCTTTTGCGGCTGAATTTTTGGTAAGAGCAGGAGTAGGAACCATGACTATTGTAGATGGTGATGTAGTTGATATGACAAACATAAACCGACAATTACCTGCTTTGCATTCGACCGTGGGGCAGCCAAAAGTGACGGTTGTTGGGGATCGATTGATGGATATTAATCCCGAATTGAAACTAACACGAGTTGAAGAATTTCTTTCGCCGGAGCGTGCTCTCGAAATAGTTTCGGAGGAGTTTGATTATGTTTTGGATTGCATAGATAGTATCACTCCAAAATTGAATTTGATTATTGCTGCCAAGAGAAAAAGAGTAAAAATCATTAGCAGCATGGGCGCTGGCGGAAAAATGGAAGCTTCGAAAGTGAAAGTAACGGACATCACTAACACCGTGAATTGCTTTTTGGCTAAAACCATCCGAAGACGATTAAAAGAAGTGAAAATTGATAAACTGAAAGTTGTTTTTTCTTCTGAAATTCAAGACGAAACGAGTTTGAAAATGACCGATGGATCCAATTTCAAAAAATCATTTTACGGAACCAATAGTTATATGCCAGGATTATTTGGTTTATACGCTGCCGAAACCGTGATTCGCTATTTACTTAAGAAATAATGTTCTGATTTTTAGTCTCCCTTTCAGAGATTAAAATTCATAACTCATAACTCAATAATTTATAATGATACAAACCGTAATTTTTGATATGGATGGTGTAATCGTCGATACTGAACCCGTACACCGTTATGCTTATTTTAAACAATTTGATGAATTAAACATTACTGTTACAGAGGAAATGTATACCTCATTTACTGGTTTTTCTACTCGAAATACCTTTCAGAAATTGAAGGAATTTTTTGTAATTGAACAGGAAGTGGAAGATTTAATTCAAAGAAAACGCACTATTTTTAATGATGCTTTTGATAGTAAAGCAGATTTAGAATTACTGGAAGGCGTCGAAAATCTCATCAAAGAATTACATCAAAACGGAATGCAATTGATTTTGGCTTCTTCGGCTTCAAAAGTTACTATTGAACGAGTGTTTAGCAGGTTTAAGTTGCACGACTATTTTACGCACGTGGTAAGCGGAGAAGATTTTCCTAAATCGAAACCACATCCTGCTATTTTTGAACATGCTGCAAGTTTATCCATTGCGCCAAAGCAAAGCTGTATTGTCATTGAAGACAGTACAAATGGGATAAAAGCGGCGAAAGCTGCCGGTATTTTGTGTTTGGGGTACAACAGCATTCATTCAGTAGCGCAAGATTTATCGCTAGCCGATTTTGTAATTAATCATTTTAACGAATTGGGTTTTGACACTATTAAAAACTTTGATTCTAAATTAAGTAATAATTAACATTTTACACTATCTGAATTTGTAAATTTGGAAATCATAAAAATTTAAAACATGAAAAAAATAATAGTTGCACTAGCTGTATTTATAGCTGGTTTCAGTGCTGAAGCCCAATTAAAAACGCCACAATCAAGTCCGAAAACTACGATAGTGCAATCAGTGGGTTTGACAGATGTAGAAATTAATTATTCAAGACCAAGCGCAAGAGGTAGAGTCGTTTTTGGTAATTTAATCCCTTTTGGAAAAGTATGGAGAACTGGAGCTAATGAAAATACAACCGTATCTTTTAGCGACGATGTTGTCATTGATGGTAAAACATTAAAAAAAGGAAAGTATTCATTGTATACTATTCCAAAAATAGAGAGCTGGGAAATAATATTTTATAAAACCACTGATAACTGGGGTAATCCTGCAGAATGGAAAGAAGAAAATGTAGCGCTTAGAACTACTGTTAAACCAGAAACTTTAAATAAAAAAGTAGAAACATTTACTATTGGAGTTAGTGGTTTAGATAACAATTTTGCCATTTTAGAGATATACTGGGAAAACTCGTATGCGGCTTTAAAATTTGAAGTGCCTACGCAACAAAAAGCAATTGCAAATATTGACAAAGTATTAGCAGGACCAGCTGCCGCAGATTATTTTTCAGCTGCTCAATTTTTGTTTCAATCAAATGGTGACAATGCAAAAGCATTAGGTTATATAAACAAAGCGTTAGATATGTCTAAAGACAAACCGTTTTGGTATAACCGATTGAAATCGTTGATTCAAGCCAAACTTGGAGATAAAAAAGGAGCGATAGAAACTGCAAAATTATCTCTTGCAGCGGCTGAAATGGCTAACAACCAAGATTACGTAAAAATGAATAAAGAGAGTATCGCAGAGTGGAGTAAAAACTAATTTCTATAGCTCTTTTATATAAAAATCCCGTCTCTATTATAGTTAGAAACGGGATTTTTTATGCCTTATTCTCGATATTTGAAAAACCCTTCTTTTTATAATTGAGATTATCTATTCCAGTTTTTGGAATTAGTAAACATTACAAATGAATTAACACCTAAGAATTTAGCGAATTGCCGTAATTGTCTAATTTTGTTCAAAATCCGAAATTTATAATGACTAAAAATATACCAATTTCCCTATTAGAATTAGCGATAATTACTCAAGATAGCAATGCAAACGAAACATTTCAAAAAACGGCTACACTAGCCAAACTTGCCGATAGTTTAGGATACAAAAGGTTTTGGCTTGCCGAACATCATAATATGGCGCATGTTGCGAGTACTGCCACGGTTGTATTGATTGGTTATATTGCCAGTCAAACCCAAAATATCCGGGTTGGTTCTGGTGGTATCATGTTGCCTAATCACGCTCCTCTTATTATTGCGGAACAATTTGGAACCTTAGAAATACTATATCCCAATCGGATTGATTTAGGATTAGGAAGAGCCCCGGGAACTGATGGATTAACCGCACAAGCGATTCGGAAAGATTTCTTTGAGCAATCGCAGCGATTTCCTCAAAATGTGGCTGCACTACAGGAATTTTTCTCGGAGGATAATGCTACGGCATCCGTGCGAGCTTTTCCTGCCGAAGGAACCAAAGTTCCCATTTGGATTTTAGGTTCTAGTATGGATAGTGCTGCTTTGGCTGCTGCCAAAGGGTTGCCCTATGCCTTTGCAGGACATTTTGCACCCAAACAGATGTATCAGGCGTTTCAATTTTACCGAGACAACTTTGAACCTTCGGAATATTTAGACCAGCCCAAAACAATGGCGTGTGCAAACGCTGTAGCTGCTGATACAGACGAAGAAGCTGACAAATTAGCAACCAGTTTGACTCAAATGTTTCTGAATTTGATTCGGAATGATAGAAAACCGATGCAACCGCCTGTTGATTCGCTCTATGGAATTATGAGCGAAGAAGAACATTTTCATGTAAACCAAATGACCGCTTGTTCCTTTGTGGGGAGTAAAAAGAAAGTAGCAACTGAATTGAAGCAATTTATCGACTATACGCAAATTGATGAATTGATGATTACCAGTCCAATTTTTAATAATGAAGACAAATTGAAAAGCATTCGAATGATGAAAGAAGTTATTGATAACTTATAATTATTCGTATTTCTAATAAAAACAAGAAAACCTGCAACATTACATTGCAGGTTGTGCTTTATAAATCAAATTTTAGCTTATTTCAAACTTCCCACCATATCTTCTGGTTTCACCCAAGCATCAAAATCTTCTGGAGTTACATACCCCAAACGAACCGCTTCTTCTTTCAGCGTAGTTCCGTTTTTGTGTGCTGTTTGAGCAATTTCAGCTGATTTGTAATACCCAATTTTAGTATTCAAAGCGGTAACTAACATCAATGAATTATCAACTAATTCTTTGATACGTTTGTAATTTGGTTCAATTCCTTGAGCACAATGTTCGTCGAATGACATACAAGCATCGCCTAACAAACGCGCAGATTGCAAGAAATTCGCAGCCATTAAAGGTTTGAAAACATTCAATTCATAATGACCTTGCATTCCTCCAACAGAAATGGCAACATCATTCCCCATAACTTGCGCGCAAACCATCGTTAATGCTTCGCATTGTGTTGGGTTCACTTTTCCTGGCATGATGGAAGATCCGGGTTCATTTTCTGGAATTAGGATTTCTCCAATTCCTGAACGTGGTCCAGAAGCTAACATACGCACATCATTGGCAATTTTATTCAAAGAAACCGCTAATTGTTTTAAGGCACCGTGTGACTCTACGATAGCATCGTGTGCGGCTAGTGCTTCAAATTTGTTTTCGGCAGTTACGAATGGATGTCCTGTAAATTCAGCGATATATTCCGCTACTTTTACATCGTATCCATCAGGTGTGTTTAATCCAGTGCCTACTGCAGTTCCTCCTAAAGCTACTTCTGACAAGTGTGCCAAGGTGTTTTTAACAGCTTTCAAACCGTAGTTCAATTGCGCTACATAACCTGAAATTTCCTGTCCTAATGTCAGCGGCGTAGCATCCATTAAATGTGTACGACCTATTTTGACTACAGTATTGAATTCAACGGCTTTGGCATGAAGTGTATCTCTCAGTTTTTCAACTCCTGGAATAGTGATTTCAACAACTGCTTTGTAGGCTGCAATGTGCATTCCGGTTGGGAAGGTATCATTTGAAGATTGTGATTTATTTACATCATCATTGGCTTTAATGAATTGTTCGCCTTCGCCAATGTTGAGCCCTTTTAATACTTGGGCCCGATTTGCAACTACTTCATTTACGTTCATGTTACTTTGTGTACCTGAACCAGTTTGCCAAATCACTAATGGAAATTCATCGTCTAATTTTCCAGATAGAATTTCATCGCAAACGGCAGCAATGGCATCGCGCTTTTCTGTTGGTAAAACACCTAAATCACAATTGGCATAAGCCGCCGCTTTTTTTAGATAAGCGAAACCTTCAATAATTTCTTTTGGCATGGAAGCCGATGGACCTATTTTGAAGTTGTTTCTAGAACGTTCTGTTTGTGCGCCCCAATATTTGTCAGCAGGAACCTGCACTTCACCCATGGTGTCTTTTTCGATTCTGAATTTCATTTTGTTGTTATTTAAAAAAAATTATGTTGTTTAATGGATTTTTAGCCCCGACGGCAATGGAAATCCTTTTCTTTTTTTCTTAAAAAAGAAAAGATTAGAGTGTACAGCGGGATACAGCTCCAAATCCCGAGCTCAAAAATACGGATAATTCCTTTTTTATAAAAATTGATTGATAGTTTTTATGTTTTTTTATTGGTATGAAAAGGAATTAAACATACATTTGTGTCTACATTCAAAAATTCCGGAAAACATGTTTGAATTTTCACAGTATTTAGGCTTTTTACTTTTCTTAACCATTCTTACTATAGGATTTTGGTTAATGTTTTTTCTTGTAGGTTTCGTATCCTATTGGGTAGGTGGCGCAAGTTGGGAAGCATATAAAGAGAAAAGAGAAAAAAAGAAGCAAGAGCAACAATCAGTTTAATCTGTTTGTTAAATAATAAAAGGACTCATTTTCATGGGCCCTTTTTTTATGCTTACTCTTTATTTTTATAAAAAGAAAAAGGACCCATTTTCATGAGTCCTATTTTTGTTATCCTTGAAAGTCACCTTCATTATCATTCTGCATTTTTCTAGGTTGTTTTTCTCTTTCGTTTTTAGGTTTGTTAAAACGATAGGTAAATGACAAACTAAACTGTCTTTCTCTCCATTGCATTTCACTGTATGAACTCACGACTCCTGGAAGATACGTTTCCATATTTCTTTTTCTTGAATTGAATACATCACTTACGTTGAATGAAAGTGTTCCCTTGTCTTTCATGATGTCTTTACTGAACGCTAAGTTAGCAGCAAAAACACCTAAACTTTTACCTTGAGCCATCTTTTGCGCTCCGTTATAAGAGGCGTTTGTTTGCCAATCTATTTTGTACGGCAAGGTAACTTTAGACGTAATTCTAGTAAACCATGAAGTGGATGTATTGTCAAAATTTTGTGTGATTACATTATTATTGAAATTTGTGTAAACATAATTACCTTGAGTTTCGTTTCTGAAGAAATTGAAATTTCCGTTTAATTTCCACCATTTGTAAGGAGAATAATTTAAAGTGAATTCAAATCCTGTTCGGTATTCAGTAGCCAAGTTGATTGGAGAACTAATAATTATAGGAGTTCCGTTAATAAAATCACCTGATTCTCTTCGAGCAAATTGAAATACATCCGTTGTTTTATTAACATATAACGAGGTGTTGAAGGTTAATTTCTCCCATCTTTTGATGTATCCAAAATCAATTGCATCTGAGAAGGCAGGATTTAAATCTGGATTTCCAACAAAAATATTGATATTACTTGACAAGTTGCTGAACGGGTTCAACATTCTTCCTCTAGGTCTTTGGATTCGGCGGCTATAACTTACAGAAGCGCTACTTTCGTCTGAGATTTCATAAGTAAAGAAAGCACTTGGGAAAAAGTTGTTGTATTTTTTATTATTGAAATCATTTGTCGCCAATTGGTTGACATCAATATTAGAATCTTCAAAACGCAACCCAAATAACGCTGAGAATTTATTGATTTTCACTCCATATTGTGTATAAATTGCATTTACTTGCTCTTTGTATTGTAGTGTGTTTGTGAAATTAGTGTTCAGTAGTCCATCATTTTCTACACGGTAATCAGTAGTCAATGCGGCAAAATCTCCACGATAACCCGCTTCAAACTGACTTCCTTTTCCAAAAGGTAAAACATAATCCATTTGAAGTAAATTTCTGTTTTGAGTTTGGTTATTGATAGTGTTGTCAAACTTTACCACATTAGTATTTGTGGCTTTGTCAGTAATTAAGGCGTCATTCTTGTCGTCATTAGTAGAGAATGAACCATCAATTGTTAATTTATGACCGTCTTTTTTGAATTTTTTAGTGAAGTTTGTTGTAAATTCTACATTTTCACTATCACTACTTTCGGCATTGACACGATTACGAGTATAATCGTAATTAAAACCTGAATTATAATAATTTTGAAAAACATTATCAATATTATCACCGTTGCTTTTTCTGTAGTTGAAGGTATTGGTCCATGAAAGGCTCTCGCTTAGGTTCCATTCCATTCCAAAGTTTCCATTATATCCTTTACTATTTCTTTCATTTTCTCTCGTTTCATTTACATAATTTCGAGTGGTATTGTCAGAATTTAAATATCTTGAATCTGTAAATGCATTTCCAGGATTATTACGGTCATTATATCCTTGCGTAGTAAAAAGATTGAAGTTTTTTGATTTATAATTTAAATTTCCACTTAAACCATACGTTTCAGGATAGCCTGTTGAAGCTATAAAAGTTCCATTCAAACCTTGATTCTTTCCTTTTTTTAATATAATGTTTAATAAACCTCCACCACCTTCAGCATCGTATCTAGCAGATGGATTAGTGATTACTTCTACTTTTTCAATCGCATCAGCAGGGATTAAACGCAATGCTTCAGCAATATTAATAGCATTTGATGGTTTTCCGTCAATTAGGACTCTTACATTATCGTTTCCACGAAGGCTTACGTTTCCTTCAACATCCACAGAAACAGAGGGGATGTTATCTAACACATCACTTACCGTTCCCCCTTTTACCATGAGGTCGCTACCAACATTATATACTTTTTTGTCTAATTTAATTTCAACTGTCGTTTTTTCAGAACGAATGATAACTTCATCCAATTGATTCGCATCCTCTTCTAAAAGAATTAATCCTAAACTAGTGTTAGATTGAAGTTTTTTCTGTTTAATTTCGTTTATTTTAAAAGATATAAATTCAATTTTTATATCATAAACTCCCGGTTTAATCTCAATGTCAAATTCTCCTTTAGGGTTTGTAATTCCTCCAGCCACTGGTTTTGGATTGTTAGGAGCTAAGAAGGTAACTGTAGCATATTCAAGCGGTTGTTTGCTTATTTTTTCGACTACTTTTCCTGTGATTTTAATTTTTGGAAGAGCAGGACCTTGCTGCGCAAAACTGAATAAGGAACTAAATAGGAGAACAAGAATTAAAACGGGTTTTATTTTTTTCATTTTTAAAAAACTTTGGTTACCAAGTTTAGAATGCAAAAGTAGCATTTGGTTTAACGGAACAAATCATAAAAAAGTGTTAATTAAAACAACTTGGATTTTATAAAATAAAAGCGGCCACTTTTTCCAAATCTCGCCCTATAATTGCAGTGTCTCCAATTATTACAATAGGTCTTTCAATTAGAATTGGATTAGAAACCATGGTTTGAATAATTTGTTCATCAATCAATTTCTGGTCTTTAAAGTTTTCTATCCAAATTTTTTCTTTTTGGCGAACTAATTCAAGAGGTTTCATGTTTAGTTTTTGAATGATATTGGATAACTCTTCAAAAGATGGCGGGGTTGACAAATAATTGATGACTTCAAACTCTTTTTTTGAATTTTCTACAAGTGCTAAACAGTTTCTAGATTTTCCGCAGCGGGAATTATGGTATATTTGTATCATGTTTTTCGTGTTTTGATTAATGCAAATTGTAATTAAAGGATTAGTAATGATATAGCAAAAGTAACACTTGCTAAACGAATCAAGTAAAAAATTAAATTAAAAAAATAGATGTTTTTAGAGCAAGGATTTAAATCAGAGAATAAGTTTTGGAAATATATTGTAGGTTCTATAATAATCATTTTCGCTTCATTTTTGGGGCAGATTCCGCTTCTTATGGCTTTGCTTTATGAAACATTTGTTATCGGGAAGCCGTATCCTACAAATAATGAAGCAGTACTGCGTTTTTTTGAGCCAAATCTCACATTGTTTTTGATACTGATTTCCTTTGTTTTTAGTATGCTTGGCGTTGTTTTTGTCGTGCGTTATTTGCACCATCAAACCATGCTTTCTATTACTACTTCTAGGGATAAAGTAGATTGGGGAAGAATACGGTTTTCGTTCTCTTTTTGGGCCTTATTTACAATCGTATCTACCTTGTCGTTTTATCATTATAACCCAAATGATTTTGAAATCAATTTTAAACCTGTTCCATTTGCTATTTTGGCTGTAATTGGGTTACTGCTTATTCCTATTCAAACCAGTTCTGAGGAATATATTTTTAGGGGTTATTTGATGCAGGGATTTGGAAATCTTGCAAAAAACAAGTGGTTCCCGTTACTAATGACTTCTCTTATTTTTGGCGCAATGCATATTTCTAATCCTGAAGTATCTAAATTGGGGAATATCATCATGGTTTATTATATAGGAACGGGCTTATTTCTGGGTGTTATTACGCTTATGGATGAAGGAATGGAACTCGCTTTGGGATTTCATGCAGCAAATAATTTGGTTGGTGCTTTATTGGTAACTTCTGATTGGTCAGCTTTTCAAACGCATTCTGTTTTTAAGGATATTTCAGATCCATCAGCAGGATTAGATGTAATTTTTCCAGTTGTCATCATTTACCCAATACTTTTATTTATCTTTAGTAAAAAATACAACTGGACGAACTGGAAAGAAAAATTAACTGGAAAAATCGAAGTAAAATAAGCTTTTAATAACTTAAAACAAATTTAATAATGACGCAAATTGTAACATACAAGAATATACATAATCGTTTTAAAATTAATGGTTTCAATTTGAATCGAAGTGATTTATGTGAAATGGCTTATAGCTTTATAAAAGAAGGTGAAGAGTTTGAAAAAATCGTTGGTGATTTTATACTCGATTGGTTTGACAACAGATCCTATCTAGAAATGAATACATCCGGCACAACAGGAGCTCCTAAATTGATTCGGATAGACAAACAAGCAATGGTTAATTCAGCAATTGCCACGGGTGATTTTTTTGAATTAAATCCAGGAGACAAAGCATTACATTGTTTGCCAACAAATTTTATAGCTGGAAAAATGATGTTTGTCCGAAGCTTCATTCTAGGTCTTGATATTGATTTTGTAGCACCAAGCTCACATCCTACATTTCGTAAAGAAACTAAATATGATTTTGTAGCGATGGTACCTTTGCAAGCTCAAAACTCTTTGCCTGCATTGAAAAATGTTAAAAAACTAATTGTTGGAGGAGCTAAAATGAGTCATACGCTTGAAAGTCAGCTTTTTAAGCTAAAAACTAAGGTGTATGAAACGTATGGTATGACAGAAACAATTACTCATATCGCTGCAAAACCAATAGGGGAGAAGGCCTTCTCCGTTTTACCTAATATTAAAATAGCTAAAGATGACCGTGACTGTCTAGTGATTGACGCACCGCACGTTTCAAATAAAGTTATTGTTACCAATGATTTAATAGAACTAGTAGGTGAAAATCAGTTTGTTTTTTTTGGACGAATTGATAACATAATCAATAGTGGAGGGGTCAAGTTGATTCCAGAAAAAATTGAAGAAAAATTAGCTACTAAAATTCATTCCAGATTCTTTGTAGCTGGAGTCAAAGACGCTGACCTTGGCGAAAAATTAGTGTTGATAATAGAGGGTGAAAATCAAACTTTCGAAGATACTATTTTTGACGGTTTAGATAAATATGAAAAACCAAAAGAAGTGTTTTTTGTAGCAAAATTTACTGAAACTGAAAACGGAAAGATAAAAAGAAAGGAAATACTAGAAAGCATCTAAGTTATTAGTATCAAATTCAAAAAACGTCTCCTTAACCGAGACTATTTTTGAATTTGATATTTTTTTTGTTTAATGAAAATCAGTTTTTAGATCGGTATTTAAATTTAAAGCCAAGGCTATTTTCAGCATGTCCATGAGCTAAAAACTGGGTTAAATTCATAGACACTCCTAATTTATTTTTATCAGGACTAATCATGAAATACCTTCCAACATACAAACCAGAACAAATTCCAAATTGTTGATGATCGCCATACTCTGATACAAAACCCATTCCAATCTTACCGCCCTCATCTGATAAAACATAGCCAACACCTGTTTCTGCACCCCAATACCAATGTGGATTCATGTTGAATTGAATATTGGGTTTAAGACAAAATAGACTAAAGTTATTGTGCAGGGCTCTTTCTTGAAGTGTGCTTTCTGGAGTAAGGATGCGCGTGTTTTGTTTTATGAATCGATAGTCATAATCAAAACGAATCCCTAATTCTAATTTTCGGGATATTATTTTTCCAACTCTTGTATTCACGCCAATTGCCAACCGGTGTGACCGATACATTTCAATATGAACAGGCAAAGATGCATTGATACCCGATTCAAAATAAATAGGTTTCTTTTCTTTTTTAACAATATCATTACCCAAGTTACTTTGTGCGGAGATAGGCTGACTCATTACTATCATTATACTAAATACTAAAACCAATATCTTTTTCATCTCATGTTCAATTTTAAATTGTTAAAATGAATAAGGTTAAGATTTATTGATTACTGTAAAATAAATGAGGCTGTTATACAGCCCTTAAAAAAAGGGGATATATAACAGCCATAAATTTACGAAATAATATATTAAGTTGCTGATAGTCAGTGTTAAACTTGAATAACTCCTAAGTTAAATTTTTTCTCAATTGGGGAGTGATTGGCAGCTTCTATTCCCATTGAAATCCAAGTTCTGGTGTCGATCGGATCGATAATTGCGTCTGTCCATAATCGGGATGCAGCATAATAAGGGGAAACTTGTTCGTCATATCTTGCTTTTATTTTATCGAATAACTCTTTTTCTATGGCTTCATCAACAGTTTTTCCTTTTGCTTTAAGCGAAGAAGCTTCAATTTGTGCCAATACTTTTGCAGCTTGTGTTCCGCCCATAACGGCTAGTTCAGCACTTGGCCAGGCAAAAATTAATCTTGGGTCATATGCTTTTCCGCACATGGCATAATTTCCGGCTCCGTATGAATTTCCTACTATAACTGTAAATTTTGGCACCACTGAATTAGACACCGCGTTTACCATTTTTGCTCCATCTTTGATGATTCCGCCATGTTCTGATTTAGATCCAACCATAAATCCGGTTACATCTTGTACAAAAACTAAAGGAATTTTTTTCTGGTTGCAATTGGCGATAAAACGAGTGGCTTTATCGGCACTATCGGAATAGATTACGCCCCCAAATTGCATTTCTCCGTTCTTTGTTTTTACCACTTTTCGTTGGTTGGCAACAATTCCTACTGCCCAACCGTCAATTCTGGCGTAACCAGTAATAATGGTTTGACCATAACCGTCTTTATAGGCTTCAAACTCTGAATTATCAACTAAACGATTGATGATTTCCATCATGTCGTACTGTTCGTTTCGTGCTTTTGGCAAAACGCCGTAGATTTCATTTTCGTCTAAGACTGGCTTTTCGGCCTTCACTCGGCTGAAACCAGCTTTGTCAAAATCACCTAATTTGTCTACTATATTTTTTATTTTGTCTAATGCGTCTTTATCATCTTTGGCCTTATAGTCCGTTACACCCGAAATTTCGCAATGTGTTGTTGCTCCTCCTAATGTCTCGTTATCGATGTTTTCGCCAATGGCAGCTTTGACCAAATAACTTCCCGCTAAGAAAATACTTCCTGTTTTGTCTACAATAATAGCTTCGTCGCTCATGATTGGCAAATAAGCACCACCAGCAACACAACTTCCCATTACGGCTGCAATTTGGGTAATTCCCATGCTGCTCATTTGTGCATTATTTCTAAAAATACGGCCAAAATGTTCTTTGTCTGGGAAAATTTCATCTTGCAAAGGCAAATAAACCCCGGCACTATCTACTAAATATATAATAGGCAGACGGTTTTCCATTGCAATTTCTTGCGCACGCAGATTTTTCTTAGCGGTTATAGGAAACCAAGCACCCGCTTTTACGGTAGCATCATTTGCAACAACAATACATTGTTTTCCTCTGATGTAACCTATTTTTACAACAACGCCACCTGATGGGCAACCACCATGTTCGGCGTACATTCCTTCACCAACAAATGCCCCAATTTCTATACTTTTCGCTTTAGGATCTAATAAGTAATCAATGCGTTCACGTGCTGTCATTTTGCCTTCACCATGTAATTTTTCGATGCGTTTTTCGCCGCCACCTAATTTAACGGCACTTAATTTTTGTCGCAATGCAGAAAGTAAAAGTTTATTGTGGTCTTCGTTTTTGTTGAAGTTCAAATCCATGATAAAGTAAGGTTAAAAAAATTTATGCTAAAATACAAAATCCAACGAAATAAATTTTGGTATTTGATTGCTTTGGAAATAAAACAGAATGTTTTTTTGATGTTAAAACAAAAAAACAGGAGGTAACTCCTGTTTTTTTTATGAATTTAATAAAAACGATTTAGTTTGTTTTTTGGATTCATTTACGAGTCTTTTCAAAATTGCCCATTGTTTCAAAGCATCTCGAGCTTCAACAGCCGGATAGCCTAACATGGTTTTTCCTGCTGGAATATCTCCCGTAACACCTGAACCAGCACCCACAATTACACCATCGCCAATCGTGGTGTGGTCTTTTATCGAAGCACTTCCACCAATGATTACACCATTTCCTAGAGTTACTGAGCCCGCAAGCCCACTGTTTCCTGCCATAATACAAAACTTGCCTAATTTGCTGTTATGACCAATTTGAACCAGATTATCAATTTTACAGCCATCTCCTAAAATGGTAGAACTGAATTTTCCTCTATCAACGCAAGTATTAGCACCAATTTCGACATTATTACCGATAATTACATTTCCAATTTGCGGAATTTTTACCAAACCTCTTTGTGGATCAGGTCGAAAACCAAAACCATCCGCACCTATTGTAGCATTGGGGTGTATGATACAATCATTACCAATATGACACCGTTCTCTAATAACAGTTCCTGACCAAATAACGGTGTTTTTTCCTACGGTGCATTCATCAAGAATTGTCACATTTGGATAAATACTTGAATTGTCTCCAACAATAACTTTAGGTCCTATATAACATCCTGCACCAATTTGGGCACCATTACAAATAGTGGCAGTTGGGTCAATTACTGCAGTTGGATGAATGGCAATAGTAAATAACGGAGTTGGAGGTGCAAAAAGTTCCAATACTTGAGACATAGCCAAATCAGCATTTTTTACTTTTATGAAAGCTCTGTCTTCTCCGGGTTCGATAGATATGTCTTCGTTAACAACTGCTACACAGGCTTTTGATATAGACCAAAGCTTTTCATATTTTTTGTTTCCAATAAATGAAATTTCAGATTCATTAGCGGCTTCAAGTTGTTCAGGAGCAGTAATTTTTTGGAACGTATTCCCGATTATTTCTCCTTTTAGAATCTCATTTATTTCTTGAATTGTGTAGGATTTCATTAAGTATAGATTGGTTTTTTTTAAAATATTTTTCAAATAAAAGGATTTAGCATTAATATTCCTAATCTTACCGATTTCTTTAACAAGTTAAAAAAGTGTTATTTATATAGAAATAAGTTCATAACAAAAGGAAGTATTTATAAATTTAATTTTGCTACATTAATGTACCTTTAAAGCAAATACCTTTAAAAGAGTGACTCAAATTGGGTTAACGATAAAATTATTATATTTGTAAGTAAGACTAAATGGAGTTTGGAATGCTAATGCGACTTTCTTTTTAGCTATTAATTAATATACCCACAATATAATGAATTTTGTGAACCGTTTCTTGTTTTTTACTGTAATGCTGTTTTTTTGTGTTGGACTAAAGGCTCAAACAAATACTGGTACGATTGAAAATGCATTGTCAATTGCTGCGCATAATAAAAGCAAGCTAGAGAACAGCGAACAATTATTGGTGGTATACAATTATCATCCAGAGAGTTATACTGCTTTTTTTGTTGCTTTAGAGAAAAAAAACGAGCATTGGGTTGTAAAATTAGATCCTGTTCAAGTGGGTATTGGTAAAAATGGCTTTGCAATACCATCGAATAAACAGGAAGGTGACGGAAAGTCGCCAACTGGAATATTTCGTTTAGGGAAACTATTCACCTATGAAAAACAGTTTGAGACTTTATTAGAAAATCAACAAACCACTACGGATGATAAATGGATTGATGATCCAAATTCAGATGATTACAATTCGTATGTGAATGGTACTACTACTGCAAATTCTTATGAAAATTTATTATTAAAAACAGATGCTTATAAGTATTGTATGGTTATAGAATACAATACAAACCCAATTATAAAAGGAAAAGGAAGTGCTATATTTTTTCATTTGGCTATTAATAAACCGTCGTTTACCGCTGGTTGTGTTGCTATTGACGAGGAAAATATGAAGTTGATGGTAAATTGGTTAGATCCAAAACGAAACCCAACAATTATTATGGGAAATTTAAAAGTTTTAAAAACTGGTTTGTAATTTGTTTAATTCTGATAAGTGACAAGAATAAGTTATTAAAAAAAAACAAAACCTCTCAAACATTTCGTGTAGAAACTGGAGCGGTTTTGTTTTTTTGTTTTACTGTTTTAAATAGGTACTGATTACTGAAAACTGACCATTGCAAACAGAATACTATTCTTCTTCCCTTTGCCCCATCATCATCAGATAGGCTTTCAGGAATTCATCAATTTCTCCATTCATCACACCATCAACATTACTGGTTTCATAACCGGTACGAACATCTTTGACTAATTTATAGGGTTGCATTACATAATTCCTGATTTGCGAACCCCATTCAATTTTCATTTTTCCAGCTTCAATGTCTGCACGTTGTGCCTGTTTCTTTTTTAACTCAATTTCGTACAATTGAGAACGTAACATTTGCATGGCACGTTGCCTGTTGTCCTGCTGGGATCGTGTTTCTGAACATTGAATTTGAATTCCTGTTGGTTTGTGAAACAACTGCACTTTGGTCTCTACTTTATTTACATTTTGCCCACCTGCACCACTAGATCGCGAAGTGGTTATTTCGATATCAGCGGGATTAATATCAATTTCGATACTGTCATCTACAAGAGGATATACATAAACGGATGCAAACGAAGTATGGCGTTTGGCATTGCTATCAAATGGTGAAATGCGTACCAATCGATGCACACCGTTTTCGCCTTTTAAATAACCAAAAGAATAATCTCCTTCAAATTCGAGTGTTACTGTTTTTATACCCGCAACCTCACCAGCTTGAAAGTTAAGCTCTTTTATTTTGAAACCATATTTTTCGCCCCACATCATATACATTCGCATTAGCATTGAAGCCCAATCACAACTTTCAGTACCACCAGCACCAGCTGTTATTTGAAGTACAGCACTCAAAGTGTCGCCTTCATCTGAAAGCATATTTTTGAATTCAATTGCTTCAATATGAACCTGAGTAGCATTAAATTGTTCGTCTAATTCTTCCCCGGTAAGTTCTCCTTCTTTATAAAAATCATAGGCGAGTTGCAATTCGTCAGTCATTTCGACTGCTTTGTTGTAATCCTCAATCCATTTTTTTTTATTTCGAAGATTTTTCACAATAAGTTCAGCTTCTTTAGCATTGTTCCAAAAGTCTGGCGCAAAAGTTTTCTCTTCTTCGTTTGAAATTTCAATTAGCTTGGCATCAACGTCAAAGATACCTCCTCAACGCACCAAGGCGCTCTACAATACCTTTAATTTGTTCGGTAGTTGTCATAAAATTATATTAATTTGATTCGTTTGTTTTCAATATTTATTAAAGAATATCGTTGTGAATTACGATTAGTTTTTACGGAACTAGTTGGAATTAACAAACGGTATTGTGTAAATTTGTGCCACAAAAATAGAAAAATTTTACGCACGGACAAGTCGCGATTTGTCCATATCAAAAATAATAAAAATTATATGGAAATAAATTTAGTTAGCGATACCATCACGAAACCTTCACGCGAAATGTTGGTACACATGTTAAATGCAGTTGTAGGAGACGATGTTTACAAACAAGATCCAACGGTTATTGAGCTTGAAGCCAAGGTTGCGGATATGTTTGGTATGGAAGCGGGACTTTTTTTTCCTTCAGGCACTATGGCCAATCAAACGGCAATAAAATTACATACACAACCCGGAGAACAATTAATTGCTGACAAATATGCGCACGTCTATCATTATGAAGGTGGTGGCGTTTCTTTTAATAGTGGGGTTTCGTGTTGTTTATTAGACGGAAATCGCGGTATGATTACAGCAGAACAAGTAGCTGGAGCGATCAATGATCCGGAATTCTATCACAGTCCGTTAACGAGTCTAGTTTGTGTAGAGAACACCACTAATAAAGGTGGTGGTGCTTGTTATGAACTCGAAGATTTGCAAAGAATAAAACAGGTTTGTGACGCCAATAATTTGAAATTCCACATGGATGGTGCCCGAATCTGGAATGCTTTGGTAGCCAAAAAGCAAGATCCAAAAGCATTTGGAAAACTATTCGATACTATTTCGGTTTGTTTGTCTAAAGGTTTAGGAGCGCCTATTGGTTCTGTTTTATTGGGTGATAAAAAGACTATTCACAGCGCGTTGCGAATCCGAAAAATTTTAGGTGGCGGAATGCGGCAAGTAGGTTATTTGGCGGCAGCCGGAATTTATGCATTAGATAATAACATAGAACGTCTTGCCGAAGATCATCGACGAGCTAAAGAAATTGCCGAGGTGTTGAAAAAGGTAAGTTGGGTCGCATCCGTAGAACCAGTTGAGACTAATATTTTGATTTTTTCATTAGTTCCAAATTGCATCGAAAAGAATTTAATTGAATTATTGAAACAAAAAAACATTTCAATCAGTTCCATGGGGCACGGGAAATTAAGAATAGTAACGCACCTTGATTACAGAGAAGTGATGCACACGTATGTACTGGAAACACTGCAAAAATTGGTTTAAAATAGTTATGAGTTATGAATTATGAGTTTTTTCAAGTTGTCAAAACCCATAATTCATAACCTATTAATTTATAATTACTTAAACAAATCTTCCATTCCAGGAATCATTGGCATGTCCATTTTAGTGACAGCATCCAATTCGGTCTGATTTACGTCAGTCGCTTTTCCGATTGCTTTGTTCAATACTAAAATCAAATAATCTTCCAATTGGTCTTTATCTGCTAATAAAGTGTCGTCAATAGTGATTGATTTTATGGTTCTGTTTGCTGTTAAAGTAACTTTTAATAAAGAATCATTACTTTGCTCATCGATAAGAACAGTATCTAAACGTTTTTTTGTGTCTTCTATCTTTTGCTGGGTCTCCTTAAGTTTGCCCATCATTCCCATTAAATCCATGTTTTAATTTTTTAAATTAATTGAATTACAAAATTACTATATTGCATAGTGATAATCAATAAAATATTAATGAAAAATAGGCTCATCTTAAGTTGTCTTTGTGTTATTTTTGCAACTTCTTTTAAAAACTTGAAAGCGCAGAATATGACAGAAAATATACAACCACCAGTTGCTAAAAAAATACCTACAAAACTTGAGAAATTCGGAGATGTTAGGATAGATAATTATTTTTGGTTAAAGGACAGAGAAAATCCTGAAGTCATTGACTACCTGAATAAAGAAAATGAATATTATCAAAAAATGACTGCTCATACGCAGGAGTTTCAAAAGGAATTATTCGAGGAGATGAAAGCTAGAATTAAGGAAGATGACGAGTCGGTACCTTATTTATACAATGGCTATTTTTATATTACCCGTTTCGAAAAAGGAAAAGATTATCCTATTTATTCTCGAAAGAAGGGGAGTCTTTCAGCAAAAGAAGAGATTATGTTTGACTGTAACGAACTTGCTAAAGGGAAAAAATATTTCAATTTAAGCGGTTTAAGTGTTAGTGCTGATAATCAGTTTGTTACCTATGCAGTAGATACTGTAGGGAGAAGAATCTATACGTTACGTTTTAAAAATTTGTTTACCGGTGAAGTTTTAGCTGATAAAATCGAAAACACCACGGGGAATTCAACTTGGGCAAATGATAATAAAACGATATTTTACACTAAGCAAGATGCAAATACCTTGCGTTCTGATACCGTGTTGAAGCATATTTTAGGAACTGAAACAGCACTTGATAAATTGATTTATTTTGAAAAAGATGATACTTTCGATGTTGCTGTAGGAAAGGAAAAATCAAAAAAATATATTTTGATCAGCTCTTCTAGCACCTTAACATCAGAATTTAGAACTTTATTAGCAGATAAGCCAGAAGGTAAATTTACTATTTTTCAAAAAAGAAAAAGAGGCTTGGAGTATAACATTTCGCACTATGGTGACAGTTTTTACATTGTTACCAATAAAGATAAAGCGACAAATTTTAAGCTGATGAAGACTCCTGAGTTAGCAACAGCAATGGAGAACTGGCAAGATGTTCTAGAACATAGAGAGGACGTTCTTTTGGAAGATATTGATATTTTTAAAGACTTTTTAGTTGTATCAGAGCGAAGTAATGGTCTGAATAAAATTAGAATAATGCCTTGGAGTGGAGTAGGAGAGTACTACTTGCCTTTTGAAAGCGAAACCTATACGGTGCATCCTACTTCAAATGTTGATTTTGACACAGATATTTTGCGTTATGCCTACCAATCAATGGTTACCCCGGCTTCGATTATTGATTTCAATATGAGAACCAAAGACAAAGTAGTTAAGAAAGAACAGGAAGTTCTTGGAGGTAAATTCGATAAAAATAATTATATCGAAGAACGTTTATGGGCTAAGGCGAAGGATGGAACAATAGTTCCTATTTCAGTAGTATATAGAAAAGGCATAAAAAAAGACGGTACAAATCCGCTATTGCAATATGCTTACGGTTCTTATGGGCACTCTATGGATGCTCACTTTTCATCAACAAGATTGTCATTATTGGATAGAGGTTTTGTTTATGCAATAGCACATATTCGTGGTGGGGAAGATTTAGGGAGAAAATGGTATGAAGACGGAAAATTATTAAAAAAGAAAAACACATTTACTGACTTTATTGATTGTTCTAAATATTTAATCAAGGAAAAATACACCTCGCCTGAGCATTTATATGCTGAAGGAGGCTCCGCTGGAGGATTATTGATGGGAGTTGTTTTGAATATGGCTCCCGAATTATATCATGGAGTAATTGCTCAAGTTCCTTTCGTAGATGTGGCGACCACAATGCTTGATGATACGATTCCATTAACGACCGGCGAATATGACGAATGGGGAAATCCAAATATGAAAAAATATTATAGATACATGAAGTCCTATTCACCTTATGATAATGTAAAGGCACAAGACTACCCTAATATGTATGTGTCTACTGGATTACACGATTCTCAGGTACAGTATTGGGAACCAGCGAAGTGGGTTGCTAAATTACGAACTTTAAAAACCGATACTAATCTTTTATTTCTTGACACTAACATGGATGCAGGGCATGGAGGAGCATCTGGAAGGTTTGAAGCTCTTAAGGAACTGGCAAAGGAATTTAGTTTTTTATTAGATTTAGAAGAAATTAAAAAGTAATTTAAATTTTTTGTTAAATTTACACCGCCTGTGGTTTAATTAAAAATTGCTGCGACTAACTTTTTTTTTATGAAAGGAGAAATAAACGCTTACAATAATGTTTTAGAATTAATAGGGGATACTCCACTTATTAAGCTAAATAAAGTCACTGAAGAGTTAGAAGGTAATTTCTACGCAAAAGTAGAAGCTTTTAATCCAGGACATTCGTCAAAAGATAGAATAGCATTGTATATAATTGAAGAAGCTGAAAATAAAGGTATTTTATCTCCAGGCGATACTATAATTGAAACAACATCTGGTAATACTGGTTTTAGTTTGGCAATGGTAAGCATTATCAAAGGGTATAATTGCATTCTTGCGGTTAGTTCTAAATCATCTAAAGACAAAATAGACATGCTCCGCAGCTTAGGCGCTAAAGTATATGTTTGTCCTGCACATGTCTCTGCTGATGATGAACGCTCTTATTATAATGTAGCCAAACGTTTGCATGAAGAAACGAAAGGTTCAGTTTATATTAATCAATATTTTAATCAATTGAATATTGATGCTCACTATAAATCTACAGGACCCGAAATTTGGAAGCAAACTAATGGTAAAATCACACACCTGGTTGCTTGTAGTGGCACCGGAGGTACAATTTCAGGTATTGCAAAATACTTAAAAGAACAAAATAACAATATCAGAATTCTTGGAGTAGATGCATTTGGATCAGTATTAAAAAAATACCATGAAACTAAAGAATTTGATACTAATGAAATTTATCCCTACAGGATTGAAGGCTTAGGAAAAAACTTAATTCCATCGGCTACTGATTTTGATGTTATCGATAAGTTTATGAAAGTGACTGATGAGGAAAGTGCACATGCAGCCAGAGAGATTACTAGAAGAGAAGGTTTGTTTGTTGGGTATACATCAGGAGCAGTAATGCAAGCGATAAAACAATATGTTGAAGAAGGCGAGTTTAATAAAAATAGTAATGTGATTGCAATTTTTCCGGATCACGGTTCTCGTTATATGAGCAAAGTATTCAGCGATGATTGGATGAACGAACAAGGTTTTTTTGACAGTATTAATCAAGAAGAAGCTCAAAAAATACAATTTGTAAAATAAAAAAACGATTGAAATAATCAACAAAGGCGATGTAATGAAATGCCAACCTAACGTAGAACATTGGCACGGAGCTACATCAACAGAAGCAATGACACATATCGCTATAGGAACCAATACAAATATTGGCGGAGCTATATGGTTGCAACCTATAACAGACAAAGAATATGATAAATTAAAACCAATTTTTCAACTCAATTATTTTAAATACACCAGCCATTAATTGACTGGTGTTTTGTTATAAAATTAATTCTAATGAAAAACGGTATAAACAGTAACAAATTTTAAACTTGAACAATAAAGCTATACAACTACTTACAGCAGATTTAAAAAAACTAGCTGATATTTTTGAAATTGAAAAATAACTAACCTTTTACATTGTCCGATATACATTTGCAACCACAGTAAGACTTACAAATGACGTTCCTATTGAGAGTGTGAGCAAAATGCAAGTCCATAAAGTTTAAGAACTACTCAACATTTCATTCCTAAATCATTCCTAAATCTAATTCTATTTTTTCCCGATAAATTAATTATTTTTGAGCATGAAAATCCTTATTATAGAAGACGAACCTGCTTTGCTTGAAACCTTGAAGCAATTTTTAGAGAGCGAAAAATATATTGTTGAAACAGCCAATGATTATATTTTGGGAATAGAAAAAATCGGAACGTACGATTATGATTGTATTTTACTTGATATAATGCTCCCGAACGGAAGTGGAATAGACATATTGAGGGAAATTAAAAAACAGAAAAAAAAAGACCCAGTAATTATCTTGTCGGCTAAAGATTCGGTTGAAGATAAAGTATTAGGATTGGATTTAGGAGCTGATGATTATTTGGCTAAACCTTTTAATTTGATGGAACTTCATTCCCGAATAAAATCAACCATCAGAAGAAACAATCAGGAAGGAGAAAAGAGCATCATTTTCAAAAATGTAAAACTATTTCCTGAAGACAGAAAGGTTTTGGTTAACGGAATTGAACTTTTTTTGAATAGGAAAGAGTTTGATTTGCTTTATTATTTTATGATTCGTCCCGAAAAAACCTTGCAGAAAACCTCGTTGGCTGAATCGGTTTGGGGAGATAATATCGACCAAGCAGATAGTCTGGATTTCATTTATTCACAAATAAAAAACCTACGAAAAAAACTCAAAGACAACAATGCAGAAATTGATTTTCAGGCAGTTTACGGAATCGGATACAAATTAATATGAGCATTTCACTTAAAAATTATACGTTAAAATATCTGGCAACCGCTTTGCTTATTATCATAGCAATTTGGGCAGGATTGTTTTATGCTGTAATTCTTGAAGAACTTTATGATAATACCGATGACGGACTTAAAGACCTGAAAATTCAGATTGTCAGAAAGGCATATATTGATGAGAAAATTTTGAGTATAAACGAATTTGATTTTAACCAATTCAGAATTAAACAAATAAATGCTTCGGAATACAAAGAAGTAAATTTTTTCAGAAACGAACAATTCTATATGGAATATGACAAAGAAATGGAACCTTATAGAGTTTTGGAAACGTATTTTAAGGATAAAAGCGGAAATTATCAAAAATTGGAAATCAGAAGTTCAACCGTAGAAGAAGACGATTTTCGTGAAAACCTGTTTTTTGCGTTGATTTTTCTATATGTTTTTTTGGTTGTGAGCATTATCTTCGTCAATAATATCGTCCTAAGTAAAATTTGGAAACCGTTCTACAAAACTTTAGATAATTTAGAGAAGTATAAATTCGGAAAAGTAAATAAATCCGAAAACAATCCTACTGAAATACGTGAATTTAAATTGTTGAATCAAAAAATTGACAAAATGATTGAACAGAACGAAGAAACATTTATCCAGCAAAAACAATTTATCGAAAATGCGTCGCATGAATTACAAACACCCCTTGCAATTGCTATAAACAAGCTCGATTTACTCATCGAAAGTGAAGATTTTTCCAAAAAAAACTTGTCGGAATTAAGCCAGGCAAAAGAAGGATTAATGCGTTTGGTCAGGCTCAACAAATCGCTTTTGATGCTTTCGAGAATCGAAAATAATCAGTTCAACCTGAAAGAAAAAGTAAATCTGAACGAAACAGTAAAAACGGTTTTAAATGATTTTTCGGATATGATTGAATTTAAAAATATTTCATTGGATTTTTTTCAAAACGGAAATTTTAAAATCAATATTAATCCCGATTTAGGATATATTCTGATTTCAAATCTAATCAGAAATGCTATTAAATACAATCCATTAAACGGAAAAATAATTGTAGAACTATTTGATGATAAACTGAATATCAAAAATTCATCAAAGAACAAACCTCTTAATAATGACTTGATTTTTAATCGGTTTTACAAATCAAATCAAGATGATACATCAACAGGATTAGGGCTTTCTATCGTAAAAGCCATCATTGAAAACCATTCGGATTTGAATATTGACTATTTTTTTGAAAATAATCTCCATGTTTTTTCTTTAGAAGCCAAAAGTTCCTAATTCTTTCCTAAATCACTTCTGAACTTTGTCCTAGAAATTTTAAAACAATAAATATGAAAAGTTCAGCTATCAAGTTTTTATCGGTATTTTTTCTTTTTGCAGGAATCAGTTCCAACGCACAAGAATCGGTAATCACAAAAAACGAATTGCCTCAAGAAGCTCAAAAGTTTATTTCTAATAATTTTCCAAAAAATACTGTTGATTTTGTAATTGCAGACAAAGAGATAATTTCAACAGATTATAAAGTAAAATTTAAAGAAGGAACGGAAATTGAATTTGATTCGGACGGAAACTGGACAGAAGTTGACGGGAACAGAACGGCAATTCCGACAGGGTTTATCCAAAAAAGTATTCTTACTTATGTAAAAGAAAAATTTCCAAAGACCCAAATTGTAGAAATAAAAAAAGGATATTTAGGGAGACAAGAAATAAAACTTTCAAACGGGTTAGAATTAGAATTTAACTCAAAAGGAAAATTTAAAAAAATAGACGATTAATTAAACGTAAACATTTATAATCAAATTAAAATGAAAAATTTAGTTTTATCAGCAATAGCAATTTTAACATTGGTTTTTATAGGAACATCTTGTTCTTCAGATGATAATAATTCATCTGAAATCATAATTCAGGCTTCGGAATTGCCAATAAAGGCAAAAACATTTCTTGACAATGTTTTTACTAATATTGATATTACCAGAGTAGAAAAAGAAACAAAATCTGTTGACGAATATTACGAAGTATATCTTACGGGAGGAATTCATATTGATTTTAATCAAGCAGGTGAATGGACAGAAGTTGACGGAAATAATCAGGCTATCCCAACAGGATTTATCAATCCGAATATCGTAACGTATGTAACTACAAACTATTCTGCAACTGCTATTGAAAGCATTGACAAAAAAGCTTATGGTTTTGATGTTGATTTACTTAATAATATAGAATTGCGTTTTGATTTTGAAGGAAACTTTTTAGGAACAGGAAACTAATTTCTAAAGAATTTAATATATTATTTCCTGATTTATACTCTTTTGTTAAAATTCAGGTCTTTGCATTTGTGCAATATGAGTTTAAATTATTGAAAGGATTTACCTTTAAATGAAAACATAAATTATCACCTGTTAATTAATTTAGTATTATTCGGCACAAACCGACACCGTTCATAATGTAAACATCGGTTCAGTAACATTTGAACCAAGAGCTAGAACAAATTGGCACTGTCATAAAATTATAAAAAAAGGCCGTCTCACAACTCGTGAAACGGCCTCTTTTCATGTTTTTTATTCGGACTCCTATCGGAGCATGGGTCTCAAATATTCAATTCTCAAGGACTTGTTTTAGTTGTGAGACTTCCTCTTTTTTTATACAATCTATGATTACTCTTCCATTGTATGATACACGTTCATTACGTCATCATCTTCCTCTAATTTTTCGATTAATTTTTCTACATCAGCCACTTCAGCTTCAGTTAATTTTTTGGTAATCTGAGGAATTCTTTCAAAACCTGAGGAAAGGATTTCTAGGTCTCTATTTTCTAATTCTTTTTGAATAGTTCCAAAACTATTAAAAGGAGCGTAAATTAGAATACCATCTTCATCTTCAAAAACCTCTTCAGCTCCAAAATCAATTAATTCTAATTCTAGTTCTTCCGGGTCCATTCCATTTGCAGGAATTCGAAAGTTACAAGTATGGTCAAACATAAATTCTACAGAACCCTGAGTTCCCATCGTTCCGTTACATTTGTTGAAATAACTTCTAACGTTAGCAACGGTTCTATTATTATTGTCAGTAGCAGTTTCTACAAGGATTGCAATTCCATGCGGCGCATATCCTTCAAACAAAACTTCTTTATAGTTGGCGGTATCTTTATCGGTTGCTTTTTTTATAGCGCGTTCCACATTTTCTTTAGGCATATTTGCTGCCTTTGAGTTTTGGATAACTGCTCTTAATCTAGAGTTGGCTTCAGGATTTGGTCCACCTTCCTTAACTGCCATTACAATATCTTTACCAATTCTGGTAAATGCTTTGGCCATTGCTGACCAACGTTTCATTTTTCTACCTTTTCTAAACTCAAACGCTCTTCCCATTGCTATTTTATTATTTTGAACTGCAAAAATACAGTTATTAGTTATTTTTTCAAATATTTTTATTAACCAATTGAAACCTGTTTTGAAATAAAATGGATTCCGGCTTAATTCTAAGAATAGATCGCAATACCTCAAATTTACTGAAACATAACAAGTGAAAATTGCAGCAAGTAAAGCTGGTTTTTATAGTTTGTTGTTTGGTTATTAGTGTAATCATTCAGTATCGGAAATGCTTCTTTCAAATAAAAGGATTTTTTTTTTAGACTATTAATTTTATAAGTATGCTTTGCTGAAAAACATCAGATTTCAATTTCTATGAATCATGGGAGGTATTAAAATGATAAAACTTCTCTTTGCGTCAATAACGCTTTTGATTATTTTCCATAGGGAAATAATTTCGTGAACAAACAGCAAACGAATTAGTTTTTTGGATTTTATTTACTAGCAAATTATTTCTTGTAAAAAGGCAGTTTTACTACTTTGGCAGGAACATCATTTTTGCGGATTCTAATAAAAATATCATTGCCAACTGCACTGTTTGCAACAGTTACATAGCCCAATCCTATTCCTATATTCATTGATGGCGACATAGTTCCTGAAGTTACAAGACCTATTACAGTTCCTGCTCCATCAACAATTTCATAATCATGTCTTGGTACCGCTCGTTCCTGCATTTCAAAAGCGACAATTTTTCGGCTAACACCTGCTTCTTTTTGTTTTTTCAAATTCTCAGAATTGGTGAATTCTTTGTTGAATTTAGTAATCCAACCCAATCCAGCTTCAAGTGGTGAAGTTGTATCGCTAATGTCATTTCCATATAAACAGAAACCCATTTCAAGACGTAAAGTGTCACGTGCCGCAAGACCAATTGGTTTAATGCCAAAAGCCGTACCCGCTTCAAATACTTTATTCCAAATTTGTTCTACTTCTGAGTTTTTACAATAAATTTCAAAACCGCCAGAACCAGTATATCCTGTAGCCGAAATAATTACGTTTTCGATACCAGCAAAATCACCTACTTCAAAATGGTAATTAGGAATTGCTGATAAATCTATTGATGTTAATGATTGCATGGCTTCGACTGCTTTTGGCCCTTGAATTGCCAATAAAGAGTAGTCCTCCGAAAGGTTTCTCATATCCACATCCAAATCATTATGAGTTGAAATCCAATCCCAGTCTTTATCAATATTCGAAGCATTTACAACCAATAAATACTGTTCGTCTTTCATTTTATAGATAATTAAATCATCTACAATTCCACCATCGTTGTTTGGTAAACAAGAATATTGCGCTTTACCAATAGTCAAAGTCGATGCGTCATTAGAACAAACTTTCTGGATCAAAGCCAATGCATTTGGTCCTGTAAGCAGGAATTCACCCATGTGGGAAACGTCAAAAACACCCACGGCATTCCGCACCGTTTCATGTTCCGCATTCACTCCTTCATATAAAATAGGCATATTGTATCCGGCAAATGGTAGCATTTTAGCTCCTAAACTTTCGTGTATGTGCGTAAGCGCAGTATTTTTCATTGTGTTTTTTATATAAGATTTAACAGGGCTAATTTATTGATTTTATTTTGGGTGGCAAAGTTGAGAGGTGCAAAGTTTGAAGTTTGAAACGTTTTTGAAATTTAAGGATAATGTAAAGTCTCCATTTAATTGGTGTTGAATTAGAATAATTCTGTTTGATGGAATAGAATCCAAATAGAAAATTTTGAAAAAAACCTCTAAAGTTCTTGCGAGGGTACTGAAAAAGTCATTCTAATAAATTTATAAATAAAAAAGGAGTAGATATCTCAGGGTTTCTACTCCTTTTTTCTTATATTTAAGTCTAATTATAAGTGTTTTTTAGATGTTAGTACAACAAACAATACAATTCAGCGAGTATTCTTCGTTGTATGATTTAATAGTTCCAAAAGAAAATCTATTAAGAAAAATCAATGACTTGATTGATTTTTCATTTATTTATGATGAGTTATTAAATAAATACTGTACCAATAGTGGTCGCACAGCAGAAAGTCCTGTGCGTATGTTCAAGTATCTACTTCTAAAAACAATTTATACCGTTTCAGATGTTGATGTAGTGGAACGTTCTCGTTACGATATGTCTTTTAAATATTTTTTAGATATGAATCCAGAAGACGGGGTTATTAATCCGAGTTCGTTAACAAAATTTAGAAAACTACGTTTAAAAGACACCGACCTTGTTAACTTATTGATAAACAAAACAGTAACTATTGCCATCGAAAAAGGTATCATTCGTTCTAAGTCTATCATCGTTGATGCCACACATACTTTATCAAGATCCAATCCATTTTTGCCATCGATGTATTGAGAGAACGTTCCAAGCTACTGATAAAAACAGTATACTGCTTTGATGAGGAATTCAAAGAACGTATGCCTGAAAAAAATACCGACAATGACTTAGAAAAGGAACTAGCTTATTGTAAAGAGTTGGAAAAACGCATTGAAAATGAGCCGTCAATCAGGTCAATCCCAGCTGTGAAAGAGAAATTAAACTTGCTCAAAGAAACCATAGAAGATACTCAAGAAAATTTAACTTTATCAAAAGATACCGATGCTAAAACGGGCCATAAGTCTGCTGAGAGTTCCTTCTTTGGTTATAAAACTCATTTGGTAATGACCGAAGAGCGGATCATTACTGCAGCTGTAGTTATCTCTGGAGAAAAAGGAGATGGACCAGAATTGCCCAAACTTTTAGAAATTAGTCAAGAAAACGGAATCGATGTTGATACTATTATTGGGGATGGAGCTTATACAGGAAAAGAAAATCTCAAACTCACAAGTGAGCAAAGTATTAAAGTGGTAGCCAGACTAAATGTTACAATAGCACAAGGAGCTAGAAAAGACGAAGATAAATTTGATTATAATAAAGATGCCGATAGATTTGTTTGCCCTGCTGGTCATATGGCCATACGAAAGGCTCGCCAAGGTAAAAAAAATGTTGGAACCAATCAAAAACAAACCTACTGTTTTGATGTGGAAAAATGTAAGACCTGCTCTTTAAAAGAGGGTTGTTATAAAGATGGATCCAAGACAAAAACATATTCGGTGTCGATAAAATCGGACTTACACCAAGAACAAATCAGCTTTCAAGAAACTGACTATTACAAAGAAAAAGCAAAACATCGATATAAAATAGAAGCGAAAAATAGTGAGTTGAAAAATGTACATGGTTATGATAGAGCACTATCATATGGTATTACCAATATGCAAATGCAAGGTGCAATAGCAATTTTCACAGTCAACTTAAAAAGAATACTCAAATTAATGTAGAAAAATGAAAGCTACTGCTGCATTACTCAAAATGACTCTAGCTAAGCTCAAAATAGCCTTATTGAACCAACCTTAAAATTAAGATTAAAAAGGAAAACGCTTGCAACGGATTGTATAAATCCTGTTACAAGCGTTTTTTTATTG
>JAGOJA010000068.1 GCA_017995345.1 Flavobacterium sp. | reverse complement strand
CTTTTCGTCAGTACTAAAGATTAATCTGAATCTTTAAACACAAATTGCCCTAATTTCCTAGAATTAATTTTAGGAAATCAGGGCGATTTTATTTAATAGTATTTCCGTAATTAGTAAGTATAAAGCGTTTCTCAAGAACAAGTTTTCCATTCATAAATTTGAATTTGCAAACGTTCGTTGATAATATATTTTATGCGAAACCAGAAGATTTCCAGAAAAAACACATATAATTTACAATTACTCGAAAATTGAATTTACCGTTTTGAAATAAACAGTAGGGTACGTTTTAAAATTCGAGCTATGCAAAATAGGCTATCCGAAAATTACTTTTCGGGCAGCCTATTTTTTATCAAATTCTATTTTAGAATAGGATTATTTCAATGTGTGTTGACTTAAAATTTTATATACTTCATTGATATTGTTTCCACCTTTTCCAAATTGTTTGATAATTGGACTGTTATCATGGTTCAACCAAATTTTTAATTCGGCATCCATATCTAGAATTCCGGCACTTTCTTTTGAGAATTTTTTTATGCTGGAGTACGGAATTGACATATATTCCACCTTGGTTCCCACCAATTGCTTTTCAGCCAAAATCAGCCTTTTATTGGTAAAAATGAACATGTCTCGAATCAATTTGTATGCTTTTTCAATTGTTTCGCCATCGATTAGAAAAGGCTCAAATTCTTTTGAAACATTTTCAACAGTAACTTCAGATGCATTACCTAATAAGGCGTTAAATAGTCCCATTGTTTTATTTTTGATTGAATTTTGTTTTATATCTGTCGTTTAATTTTGTTTGATGCGTTTCCAGACTAATCGTTCTGCCTTGAATAAAAGCGTTGGTCAATTTGTTTGTTCTCATATCCAGGGCATCTCCTTCAGAAATAAATAGGGTTGCATCTTTTCCTTGTTCTAAGGTGCCACATTGCGCATCAATTCCTAGTATTTTAGCTGTATTTGATGTGATTAATTTCAAGGCTTCTTCTTTATCAAGCCCGTAAGCAGCACATGTTCCAGCTAAAAAAGGCAAGTTTCTAGTATTCATTCTTTCGTGTGCACCACTATTTTCTAAACCTACCAGAACTCCTTTATCTGTTAATAATTTGGCCGATTTATACGGTAAATCAATGTCGTCATCGTCATTTTCAGGCATTTCATGTACGCGTCTGAGCAAAACTCCAACATTGTTTTTTTGCAATAATTCGGCGGTTTTATAAGCTTCATAGCCACCTACAATGACCATTTTCTTAATCCCGTTTTCTTTAGCGAATTGCACTGCATCTATGATTTGCTTTTCCTCATTGGCATTGACAAATAGAGTTTGACTTCCGTCGAATAATCCTTTGGTCGATTCTAAAACTAAATTTCTTTCTTTTGAACTAGCTCCTAAATAGGCTCTTGCATCAGACAGAAACGCTGCTAATTCTGAAATTTGTTTGGCATAGTCCTTATTGGCTTCAATTCCTCCTGGTTCAAACCAAGAGCCACTTCGTTTAAAAGTAGAAGGAAAGTTAACATGAATTCCGTCATTTTCTTTGATTAATGCATCTTTCCAATGCCATGCATCAAGCTGAACAATTGATGAGGAACCAGCAATTCTTCCGTCGCGAGGGGTGATTTGAGCCATTAAAATACCATTTGGTCTAACTGTTTCTATTACTTTAGAGTCAGCAGTATAAGCGATAATACTTCTTACATGTGGCTTCATAACTCCAATTTCACCTTCATCATTTGATGATTTCACAGCATCAATTTCAACTAAACCTAATGTAGAATTAGGAGCAATAAATCCGGGGTACACGTGTTTTCCGCTGGCATTAATTGTAATATCATAAGCGTCTTTGGCTAAGCGTATCACTCTAGCATCTGCCACTAAATTGATTTTTCCTTCTTTAAATCCTATGGCACTGTTCTCTATTATTTCACCATTACCTAAGTGAGCGGTTGCATTAAGAATCAAAACCGATTTTGACTGTGCAGCGGCTGGTGTTTGTTGTGCTTTTGTATCTATTGATATGCTAAATACCAATAGTAAAAGATATATTTTTTTATTCATCATGTTTATTTTTTTATAATTGCTTCACCTTTTTTAAAAGAGTTGATTCTGAAATTTTCACTTCCCTATTTACTCTTCCATCGTATCACAATGATATTCTACCTTTTCTGTTTTTTTAGGTTCCTGAGTGATCATTCCTTTATTCTTTTCTTGTAATAATTGACCTATCAGCTCGTTTCTTTCTTTTGCAATAGCGACTCTGTTTTCTTCATCTTTCTTATTGTCATAATACACAATGCCTTCAATTAAGGTTTTTTCAACTTTTGCATAGATAGATAAAGGATTGGTACTCCACAATACGATATCAGCGTCTTTACCCACTTTAATACTGCCCACTTTGTCATCGATATGCAATAATTTGGCTGGATTTAGAGTAACAAATTTCCAAGCGTCTTCCTCCGATACGTTTCCGTACTTCACCGCTTTTGCAGCTTCTTGGTTCAGTCGTCTTGACATTTCGGCATCATCAGAGTTGTAAGCAACTACAATTCCAGCATTATGCATAATTGGACCATTGAAAGGAATTGCATCATTTACTTCAAACTTATAAGCCCACCAATCCGAAAAAGTTGAGGCTCCTACACCATGTTCTTTCATTTTATCGGCCACTTTATATCCTTCGAGAATATGTGTAAATGTATTAACTCTAAAATCAAACTTTTCGGCTACATTCATCAACATTAAAATTTCAGATTGTACATAAGAATGACAGGAAATGAAACGTTCCTTGTTTAATATTTCGGCTAATGTTTGTAGTTCTAAATCTACTCTTGGTGCTTTTTCTTTCCCTTTTTTACTGCTTGAATTGTATTTTTTCCACGCTAGGTCATATTCTTTGGCACGTTGGAAATAATCTATAAAAACTTGTTCAACACCCATTCTTGTTTGAGGAAAACGAGTTGGATTTGTAATACCCCAATTGGCTTGTTTTACATTTTCACCCAAAGCAAACTTGATGAATCCCGGTTGATTTTTGTAAAGCATTTCATCTGCAGAAGCACCCCATTTCCATTTTACAATCGCTGAACGACCACCAATAGGATTTGCTGAACCGTGTAATAATTGCGAAGTCGTAACTCCACCCGCTAGGTCTCTGTAAATATTAATGTCTTCTGAGTTCACAACATCTTGAATGGTAACTTCGGCACTTGAATTATGTCCGCCTTCATTGACACCATTAGAGATGGCAATATGGGAATGTTCGTCAACAATTCCGCTGGTTAAATGTTTTCCTTTGGCATCCACTACTGTAGCTGAAGCGTCCGAAATATTTTTTCCAATAGCAGCAATTTTTCCGTTTTTGACTAAAACATCCGTTTGTTCTAAAATACCTTCTTTTTCATTGGTCCAAACCGTAGCGTTTTTGAAAAGTATTGTCTGTGTTTCAAGTTTCTTCAAATTACCGTAAGCAACATTTGGAAATGTAATTGGCATAATCCTGTTGTTTTTCTCCACTTTAGCGGAGTCCATAGCTTTTATAAATGGAGCAGTTTGTACAGCCGACCAATTTACTTCGGTTCCATTGAATAAAACGGCTTTTCCTGAAAGATTTTGCACGTTTTCGATATATCCAATTAGTCTTGTAAAACTAGTTTTAGTAGAGTCATTAGGTTTTATTACCGTCGATACCCAATTGTTAGACAGCGTAAGCTTTGATTTTATTTTTTTTGAATCCAAAGTTGTGATTTCTGATTTTGGCGCAGCAATCTCTCCATCAATTTTCCATTTGTATTTTTCATTGTTGATAGTCAAATCATAATTGCCACGAATGTCTTTGGTAGTGATATCATTAACAACAAATTTATTTCCTTGAACCCAGTTTTCATAGAGCGTTGTTTTCTCGTCGAAAATTTCGCCGGAAGTAATAACAAAATTGGCTAAACTTCCAGTTTTCAAAGTTCCTATTTCGTTGCTTTTACCTAAGATAGCAGCGGGAACCGTTGTCAAAGCCTCAAGTGCTTTAGTTTTATCAAAACCATATTTGATGGCTTTTAAAAGATTAGGTCTAAAGTCTTCTATTTTTTTGAGCTTGTCTGTAGTCAATGCAAAAATAATTCCATTGTCAGACAAAACTTTAAGATTAGTTGGTGCTTGATTCCAGAAACGCAAGTCTTTCAATTCCATTTGATCGGCTTGATTAGGGTCTGAAACATCATAAGCGACAGGGAAGTTTATTGGAATAATAAATTTAGAATTCGTTTTTTTTATTTCTTCAATCCTTTCAAATTCATTTCCATTTCCTTTCAATATATAGTTTAAACCAAATTCTTTGGCTATTTTAGAAGCTCTTAAACTATTCAATTTGTCTTCTGAAGCAAATATTTGTACTAATTTTTCATTATTAGCTAAGGCTTCTAATGACAAATCTTTAGTTGTTGAATTTCCTTTTTTGTACCAGTCTAAATCATAATACATTTGACGCAACAGTGCCATCATTCCCATTAATGAACTAGGGTAGGCTTGATTTGTAGTGACGCTTTTAGTGAATCCAAAATGATTGGATATTTTATAGGATAGCAGCTGACTGCTTTTATCAAAATTGTTTAAAGCTATCAAAGTACCAGTTCCGCGAGCAATTCCGTCTGGAACATGCGTTCCTACTACACCAAAACCAGCTTTTAATAAATCCTCTGCTTTAGCCTGGTCATAGTTAAAACTTTCATAGCCGTTTGTTTCTGAACGAATGCTTTCATTCCAGTAATAACCTGTTCTTTTCGTATCATAGAGCGGATTTCTTTCTGTGCGGCTTATTCCTTTGGGTTTTTCGATACCAAAACTAGTGTAAATGTCAATAAAGGAAGGGTAAATTGTTCTTCCTTCAAGGTTTATAGTAGTACAATTTTTAGGAATGTCAATCTTAGTTCCGGTAGCAATGACCTTTCCGTTTTGAATCAGTAAAGTACCTTTTTCAATAACTTGGGTTGGAGTAACATAAATTTTCGCATTGGTAAACGCGATATAATTCATGGTTTTGTTTGGAACGCCTTCATTATTAGGGAAATATTCCTGAGCGTAGGTCTTTGGCAGTAAAAAACTGAAAATGAGTAGGAGTACGGTTTTTTTCATAATATAGGTTTGTAATTAATCTCTAAATGTATTAAAAAGGTAATGTTTTACCAATTTATTTTGTGATTTAGGGGTAAACTTTATTTAAAAACAGAGATAATGTATTTATTTTCTTTAATTAGACTACTTTTTTGCCAAAAGAGATTCTTTTTTTAAAATTACGAATTGTATCCTTTTCAGTAATAATTCTTATCATTTCTTTAAATATTGAATGATTAATACTAGTAATTAGAAATATTAATCTAATTTTAGATTCAAATAAGTAAAGATGCTAGTTAAAGTTTTTGGAAGTGCTGTTTTTGGAGTGGAAGCCACGACAATAACTGTGGAGGTAAATATCGATAAAGGGATTGGCTATCATTTAGTTGGTTTGCCGGATAATGCAATCAAAGAGAGTAGTTATCGTATTGCGGCAGCCCTTAAAAACAATGGGTACGCCATGCCTGGCAAAAAAATTACTATCAATATGGCTCCCGCTGATTTGCGTAAAGAAGGTTCTGCTTATGACTTGACTTTAACAATAGGAATTTTGGTAGCATCTGGACAAATCCAAGCAAAGGATGTTGATAAGTACATCATTATGGGTGAACTTTCCCTAGATGGAAGCCTTCAGCCTATACGCGGTGCTTTGCCCATTGCTATTAAAGCCAAAGAAGAAGGTTTTAAAGGTTTTTTTCTTCCAAAGCAAAATGTAAAAGAAGCGGCAATTGTGGCTGGATTAGAGGTGTATGGCATCGAAAATATTCAGGAAGTAATTGATTTTATAGAAGGAAAAGGCACTTTAGAACCTACCACGATTGATACCAGAGCCGAATTTTATAAAACCTTAGATTTTCCTGAATTTGATTTTTCTGATGTCAAAGGACAAGAAAGCATAAAACGATGCATGGAAATTGCCGCTGCAGGAGGACATAACATTATTTTGATAGGTCCGCCAGGTGCAGGAAAAACAATGTTAGCCAAACGTTTGCCCAGTATTTTGCCACCCATGACGTTGCGTGAAGCATTAGAAACCACTAAAATTCATAGTGTAGCCGGAAAACTAAAGGAAGTGGGTTTGATGAATCAAAGACCGTTTCGAAGTCCGCACCATACCATTTCGAATGTGGCGCTTGTTGGCGGTGGCAGTTATCCGCAGCCGGGCGAGATTTCGATGGCGCACAACGGCGTTTTATTTCTAGATGAATTACCGGAATTCAAACGTGATGTTCTCGAAGTAATGCGTCAACCTCTAGAAGATAGGGAAGTGACGATTTCAAGAGCTAAGTTTACGGTGACTTATCCGTCGTCATTTATGCTGGTGGCGAGTATGAACCCGAGTCCAAGTGGTTTTTTTAACGATCCGGATTCGCCACAAACCTCTTCGCCACACGAAATGCAACGCTATTTGAGTAAGATTTCAGGACCTTTATTAGACCGAATTGATATTCATATTGAAGTGACGCCAGTTCCCTTCGAGAAATTATCCGACGATCAAAAAGCAGAAAGCAGTGTTGACATTCGTAAAAGAGTGACTGCGGCGCGAGAAATTCAAACGGAACGTTTCGAACAAATGGAACATATTCATTATAATGCCCAAATGAATACCAAACACATTCGGGAATATTGCGCTCTTGATGATGTATCTAAACAATTACTAAAAACGGCGATGGAACGACTCAATCTTTCTGCGCGAGCCTATGACCGGATTTTGAAAGTGGCTAGAACAATTGCTGATCTTGATGCTGCACCCATAGTTGTATCCAGTCATATTGCTGAAGCTATTCAGTATCGCAGTTTGGATCGTGATGGTTGGTTGGGGTGAATTAGATTTCAGATTTTTCACCTCTACAAAATTGTGAATACGCTAGCGTTAGTGGGGAAAAAAGAAAAGTATAGAAATAAATAAGTCAAAAAAGAGATTTCGATAGGAATCTCTTTTATTTTTGCCAAATGTTAGAAATTCTGTACCAAGACGAATATATTATAGCAATTAATAAACCAAGTGGATTGTTAGTCCACAAATCATTTTATGCACGCGATGCAAAAGTTTTTGCTATTCAAGAATTGAGAAATCAAATAGGAGGACGACACGTTTATCCTATTCACCGGTTAGATCGCAAAACATCTGGTGTCTTGTTATTTGCGTTGGATGCCGCCGTTTTGAAAATTATGAATGATCGTTTTGCCACACGCGAAGTCGAAAAAAAATATTTAGCAATTTTACGTGGTTGGTCACCCGAAGAACTAACGATTGATTATGATTTAACCAATGATGATGGCATTATACAAAATGCAATAACCTACTTTCATCGATTGCAAAGTACCGAAATTGAGTTAGAATTTAACAATCAACCTACCTCACGATACTGTTTGATAGAAGCGATTCCTGAAACGGGACGTATGCATCAATTACGAAAACATTTCAAACATATTTTTCATCCCATTTTAGGAAGTCGTCCACATGGTTGTAACAAACAAAATAAATTATGGTTGGAGAATTTTGAACTGAAAGGAATGATGCTTCATGCACATCAGTTAATTTTTAATCATCCGATAACAAATGAACAACTTATCTTGAATGCAAAGATTAATGAAGAGTTTAGTAGAGTAGGTACTATTCTTAATCTAGACTTGAATACGTATGAATAGAATACTAATTTGTAAATTAATGCTTTAGATTATTGCTGTATTTGTAAGCAACAGTTTTCCGTATAAAGAGGAACAGATTTCAAATTTTTGATTTCAGATTTTTTAACCGCTGCAAAATCATAATGCGATTGCTAGCGGGAGCGTCCTGCTCTTGCCTATTAAAAATTTATAGTCATCTACTTTTGTTAGTGATCACGAGCGGGACACTCGCGCTCGCGGGGAAATTAATTAGTTTATTTTAAGATCCGATAGCTCTTATGTACAGATAGTCGTTCGCGCAGTTTTGCAAACTGTGCCCGTTTCAATTGGCAACTAAAATAAATCTAATAAAAACCTCTTCTAATTTAGTTGCTCATGCATCATAATCTTTGCAGAACTGAAATAATTATCTTGCGGCATCGTTACAATATTTTCATTTACAGGATTGTTGTGTATGCAAATCGATTGGACCTTTTTTGTGTTATTGGTATTGTTCGCTCACTATTGTTCGCCACAGTTTGCAAAACTGCTCTAATGATTGTGGGCATCGGCACGATAGGGTGGTTGGTTGCGGTAGTTAGTGACTAACTGCATTATCCTGCAAGGTTTTCAAAACCTTGTAGGTATGTTTGATATATTTAGTATACCTACAAGATCGAAAAAAGACCTTGCAGGAGTTATAAGATCATTTATATTTCTGGTTGGAAAGGGCACGGATTGCAAATCCGCGCTATCGGGTTTAACGAAAACTTGATGAGAAACGGTAATTCCACTAAACTCCAGCTAGCTCAAAATGGCTGTTAGTGTATATTATTTCTTTCCATTTTGGTAATTTCAATTTCAATTGGCCTTTCATATTTGGCAGTTGCAATTTCTCCCAAATTTGTTTTCTTATGACTAAAAATTATTTTTTCGTTTTTAACTTCAATTTTGTTAATTAAATAAAATATGTCTTCATAAAAATATAATTCTTTAGTTGTTTTATGTTGAGTTTCGGTTTTTTTATCAAAATATTTCACTACAATTTTTGACAAAGTTTTTTTCGGATTAATCATATAACCAATTTCAATTTTATATGAATTTGTTTCTTTGGTTTTATATGCGATTTCAATTTCCGTTTCAAATTTATTCAGCAAATTTTCCACTTCAATTATTTTTTCGATTTTTTCGTTGTCTTTTTCGAAAAGTAAAGTTAAAGATTTAAATGTAACGTCTTTGACTAATTGATTTTTTTCAAATTCTGTTAGCGAATTAAATGTTTTTGGTTCAATTCCATAATCAACATATTTTATCCGTTTATCTAGAATTTTTTCGCTTTCAACTAAATTTCCCAATTTTAGATTTTCGGTAAAGTTTATATAAATATGGTCAAATTCTCCAGATATAAATTCAAACTCATTTAGTTTTCTTGCAATTCTTTGACCGATTGAATTTGTATCGTCAGTAATCTGGTAAACATTACCAATAATTCCGTTAAAATCTCCAGTGAAATCTTTCGGTTTTATTTCGTAATAGCGAATATCTTTTATAATTCTGTCTGTTGATTTCATTCGGTTTTTCAATTATATACACTAACTCGCTTATATGTGTGACAAAGTCACACAAAGCCACCCAATTATGGGTGGGCGTGTGTGAAAATCATAACACACTATTATTTTCAAATATATTATTTTTTCTTACAAATAATTGGTGCGTTTTAAATTTGGAGGACAAATTTAAAAAATGGTGTTTTGAAAATAAAAAGCGCTTCATAGCCCCCATTGCAGTTGAAATCCTTTTTTTTTTCGGCTTCCAGCCTTTGGAAGACTGGAAGCCGAAAAAAAAGATTGTAGCGTAAAGCGGGACAATACGTCCTCAAGAAGGGAAAATCGTATTGCTCCTAAAAAACAATAAACAACAATTATCTATTTGAACGTCGGTCATTATTTTGACTTGGACGTCTTGGACCAAAACTATTATTGCTTCTTGTGGTGTTCTCGGTTTTAGCAGTATTTGTAGACTTCGGAGTTTTTGGAGTTGAATTGCGTTGTACTCTGCCTTGTCCTTGTTTGATAGGCTCTTTGGATGCATTAGGATCTGGTTCGAAACCTATAATTTGTTCTTTGGGTAATTTTAATCCAATTAGTTTTTCTATATCTCGTAAAAAAACAGTTTCGTCTGGACTGAATAAAGAAATCGCTTCTCCACTTGCGCCAGCTCTCCCTGTACGACCAATGCGGTGTACGTAATCTTCTGGAATATTAGGCAATTCAAAATTGACCACATGTGGCAGTAACGGGATATCTAGTCCACGAGCAGCAATATCTGTTGCTACTAATGCCGTTAGACTTCCGTCTTTGAAACCGGCTAATGCTTTGGTTCGAGCACCTTGTCCTTTATTACCATGAATCGCTGCGGCTTTGATCCCAGAACTTATCATGCTTTCCGTTAGTTTATTAGCACCTTGTTTGGTACGGGTAAAAACTAATATTTGTTTCCAGTTGCCTTCGGTAATCAATTTGATTATTAAGTCTGTTTTTTTCTCTTTGGCAACAGGATATACTTTTTGGATAATAGCATCAACAGTTGTGTTTTCTGGAGTAGCTTCTACTTGTACTGGATGGTGCAAAATACCCATCGCTAATTGCTTGATATCTCTTGAAAAAGTAGCGGAGAATAGTAAGTTTTGTCTTTTTGAAGGCAATACTTTCAAAATTCGTTCAATATCGCGTAAAAATCCCATGTCTAGCATTCTGTCCGCTTCATCTAAAACTAAGATTTCAACTTTGGCTAGTGATATTAAACCTTGGTTTTGCAAATCGATTAATCGACCTGGAGTTGCCACTAAAATATCGACACCTTGGCGCAATTGCGTCACTTGTGGATTTTGATTTACTCCACCAAAAATAACGGTACTTTTTAGATCTAAAAAGGTACTGTATTCGTTTATATTGGCTAGTATTTGTGCGGCTAATTCTCTTGTTGGCGTTAGTATTAAGGCACGAATAGGTCTTTGTCGTAACTGTTGACCTTGCGATAATAATTGTAAGATAGGTAATGTAAAACCTGCTGTTTTTCCTGTTCCTGTTTGTGCCGATGCTAAAACATCTTTACCTTCTAAAACAGGTGGAATTGCTTTTTGTTGTATTGGTGAAGGGGTTGTGTAACCTTTTTTGCTGATTGCTTTAAGTAAAGCATCAGATAATCCTAATGAGCTAAATGACATAAATGGTGTTTATGAAGCAAAAACAATTAGTTGGTTTGCTTCTTTAATATAGCGCAAAGGTAGTGCTAATTTTCCGATGTGTTTTTGATTGCTATTTTTTGTTTGATTTTGATGTAAATAGAGTGTCGCAGCTACTTATAAATTTGAATTACAAACGCTAACTATGTCCCATTTTTCGTTTGGTTTAAACCAAAAAAAATCGGGTGATGAATCCCGATTTTATAATTTTTCACGTTTACTATTTATTATCTAATCTCGGCAAAAGTATCGCCTTGGTTGATATCGCCTGTTTTATATCCTTTCATAAACCACGCTTTGCGTTGTGCTGAAGTTCCATGAGTGAACGATTCTGGAACAATACGGCCTTGAATTTTGGACTGAATTGCATCATCACCTACAGCGTGAGCTGCACTCAATGCCTCATCGATATCACCGTCTTCTAAAAAGTTATTCATTTGTTGGTTGTAATGGGTCCAAACACCTGCATAAAAATCAGCTTGTAATTCTAAAGCTACAGATAATTTATTGGCTTCGGCTTGACTCTTTCCTTCTTGCATTTCTCGCATTTTTGCAGACGTGCCTAAAAGTGTTTGCACATGGTGACCAATCTCATGCGCAATTACATAGGCGGTAGCAAAATCGCCTCCTTGAGCACCAAATTTTGTTTTTAGTTCTTCAAAAAAGTCTAAATCCATATACACTTTTTGATCGCCAGGACAATAAAAAGGTCCTGATGCAGATGTGGCATTTCCACAAGCAGTTTCAACACCTGCAGTAAACAGTACTAATTTGGGATTTTTATATTGCAAGTTATTTTCTTGAAAAATCTTTGTCCAAACATCTTCGGTATCAACTAATATGGCATTTATAAAAGCTTGTTCTTCCAGTTCTTTTGCGGTTAAGTCTCTTTGTTCAGTGGGAGCACTTTGTCCCTGATTCATTTGTTCTAGAATTGGCGTAAGCATTTGGGCATTTTCACCTCCAAAAACATTCAATAGCAAGATGATAATACCAATGATTCCACCACCAACAATTGTTTTTCCTCCTGAAGACATTCCTCTTCTGTCTTCCATATTATCACTTTGACGTCTGCCGCTCCATTTCATGTTCTGTTATTTTGGTTGTTAACTTTTAAAAGTTAAAATTACATATTTTATAACAATAATTATTTTTTTTATGCGAGTTACTTGATCCATTTTATAAATGTCTCTTCGATAATTCCTTTGATTATTGGTTTTGGGATATAATCATCCATACCTGATTTAATACATTTTTCTTTCTCTTCTTTTTCTGTGCCTGCTGTTATTGCAATTATAGGCACATTTTGTCCTGTTTTTATATTTCTAATTAATTTTGTGGCTTCATAGCCATTCATGATTGGCATTTGGATATCCATAAAAATAATATCTGGATTTATGGTTTCAAATTGCTCGACAGCTTGCTTGCCATTTACCACTTCAAAAACGGTGGTTTTTATAGGTAGATTTTTAATAATCGTTTTGAGTAATAACATATTAATTCTATTGTCCTCAACGATCAAAACTGTGATTTTTTTAACAGAATGATTGGTTTTAATCAGCTCATCTTTGATTGTGTCGACATTTGTGCCTTGTAAAATGACACTTTCAGCTGCTTCATTACTGGTTGTTAGTTCCAAGCCAAAATAGAAAGTACTGCCTATTCCTATGGTACTTTTTAGTTCCAAACGGCTATTCATTAAGTTCAATAATTGGTTTGAAATGGTTAAGCCTAGTCCAGTACCTCCAAATTTTCTGGTTGTTGAGCTGTCTTCTTGTGAAAAAGCCTTAAATATTCTTTTTTGATTTTCTTCTAATATTCCAATTCCCGTATCAATAACTGCGAAGCTAATTTTAGTATTCACATCATCTGTTTTTTCGATTACAGAAACTTCTAACTTTATAGAACCTTTTTTTGTGAATTTAATAGCATTTGCTAAAAGATTTATTAAAATTTGCTTTAAACGAACACTATCCACCCAAAAATAATTTGGTACATCTGCCGAAATATTAAGTTCTAAAGTTAAATTTTTATGGTTTGATTCATATAATATCAAATCAATGATCTGACTCAACAATTCTCTAACGTCGTATTTTTCAATATATAAGTCCAGTTTTCCCGCTTCAATTTTTGAGAAATCTAAAATATCATTAATAATGTCTAGTAGTGAATGTGCGGATTGATTGACGGTTGTTAAATATTTTTCTTGTGTTTTTTCAAGATTAGTTCTCATCAATAAATCGGTAAAACCAATGATTCCATTTAAGGGAGTTCTTATTTCATGGCTCACGTTAGCTAAAAATTCTGATTTTGCTTTGTTAGCAGCTTCGGCTAATTCTTTTTCTTGAACTATTGTTTCAGCAATTTTTCTTTCTGTAATATCAATAAAAATACCTTCTAGGAATGCAATTTTACCATCTTTGTAAATGGCGTCGCCAAACTCTTCTACCCATACAATGCGACCTTCTTTGTGCATAATTCGATAGTTCAAATGGATAGAGTTTTTATTCTCGATTGCCCTTTTTTGTGCCGAAATAGTACGCAATTTGTCCTCAGGGTGAATTAAGTCAATGAATGATAAACGGTTCGATAGAAAGTCTGATTTTGGATAGCCCGTTAGTTTTTCAATTTCATCATTTATATAAACTTTAGTATTAGTTTCATCGTAATTGGATAAATATACGGTTCCTGGTATGTTGTTTGCCAATAATCTAAATTTCTCTTCACTTTCATAAATCGCTGTCTCGTTTGTTATTCGTTCAATAGAGGAGGCTATGTTTCGCGCTAAAGTTTGTAGAATATTAACTTCGTCTTCAGACCAATCTCTTTCCTCTTGTGTATCATCAAATCCTAAAAAACCATGAAATTTATTTTTGACAAAAATTGGAAAAACGATTATTGAAACTACATCTACATCCATCAATTTATTTTTAAGGGATGGATTCTCAATTGCAGGAACTATAGCTTTATAAATTTTATTGTTTAAAAGCGGGGTCAATAACTCTTCAAAAAACGCATGTGGCAGGTTTTGGAGTTTTATATTGTTTTCCGTTAATTTGATATTATTGATTAACCATCTGTATTTTTGACTTATTAATCTCGAATTTTCATTGTTTTCATAGTAATATGCTCTATGTGCTTTTGTCGCTTTTCCCATAATAATAAGTACATCCGAGAAAATATCATTGATGTCATTACTATTCAAAAACTTCTCTGCGCACAGTGTCATTGCCGATAAAAGCTCACTTTTATATTCTAATTTCTTTTCAGCTTCATAGCGACTTTGAGAAATCATAGTCAACGATATGATATCCGAAATGGCTCTGGCAAAATTAATGTCCTCATTGTCCCATTTTATTTTAGACTTTGTCGATTCCAAGCATAAGATTCCTATAAGCTCTCCATTTATGAAAACAGGAACATCAAGTAGTGACTTAACATCATATTTTATAAAATAATTTCTTGTAAACTCAGACAGTTCTAATTTATTGAAAACATTTGGAGCATTAATTAGCTTTCTACTTTTTATTTGCTCATAATAAATTGGGTAGTTTTCTTTTTCAAAAATAGTTCCGCTACTATAGGAGTTGGTGTTTAAATCATATAAATTCTTACAGATGACAGCATCTTCGGTATATTTCCAATAGCTAACTCGACTGTTTTTAAAAACTTTTGCTGCAGATTCAATTATTTGCATTACACTAATATCCAGGTTTTTATAGTTGCTAAAATTAGTGGTTGACAGATTTTTGATTATTTCGCTGTATTTTTCTATTTTTTCCTGACGCATTGTGTTTTCCAACTCAATCTTTTTGAATTTAGTAATATCTCGAGCAATACCAGAGTACCCAATTATTTTTCCTAGTTCATTTCTGCGAATAATTACTTTTTGGGATACCCATAGTTCTTTCCCATTCTTTTTTATTATTGGAAACTCTATCGTTCTAAAAAAATTTTTACCTTCAACGGGATTCAGGTAAAGCGCCATGACACTGTCAATATAGTCTTTTCTAATGAACGCTGAATAGTTCTTAGTTATGATTTCATCATTTTCATACCCTAGAGATTTGAGGATGAATTCATTTGCAAATGTAAAATTTCCTGCATCATCAACTTCAAAAATAAGGTCGATAGCATTTTGAATTAAATCCTTGTACTGATTTTGTATTTGAATTTCATTGGTTACATCTTGTCCTATTCCAATATTTAAATCATTCGAGAATTTTTTATCGTTCCATTGGATGTGTTTGTAATCTCCATTTCGACATTTGAGCTTACGGACAAACATCCTATCAGCTTCAAATTTTGTATGAAAATCTTCCCCAAAAAACTCTTTGTCTTCAGTGACTTTCCAATAGCCTAAACCCATCACTTCATCAACAGTATATCCTAGAATTGTTTTTACGTTTTCACTGCAAAACACAATTTCTCCTTTTTTATTAGTAGCCAGAATCAGGGAGCTTCCTTTATGGATAATTTGATTATTAAAACGAGATTCGACTTCAATATTCAATAATGATATGTAATGAATATAGTTGATTATCAAAATGATAAAGGAATAGACAACAAGGGCGATATTAGTTTTTATTGGAACCAATTCTAATAGATAAATAACCACTAGAAAGGAAAAAACTGCTATAACAAAAT